>NZ_JBLYZG010000028.1:0-68312 GCF_049310245.1 Endozoicomonas sp. ALB115
TGGCTTTACGCTTAAATTCCGGAGAATAATTCTTACGCTGCTTTGTCACTTTCTACCTCGTCATCAATGGTACTATTGTGCTTAACGAGGTATCCTAAGTCATTAAACCACTTCAGCCTTTGGTGGCGTAGCAAAAGGAGGCACAATCGCGGCTTGGCTGACAGTCGATGAAACTGCCGTTGATGCTGTTCTGGGGCTTGCCTGCATGGCCGAGCAGGTCTTCGTTATGGAGGTAGCGCCAGAGTCCGGCTTCACCATCGTTTTTCAGATAGTCCAGAACCGAGGCGTTGTCTTTTTCGGAGAGCAGGGAACGGTAATCAACATTGTTTCCGGCAATCAGGTCATCAATGGTCTGACGAATCAGCATGGACTGGACGGTCTTTCTGGCCCAGGGTGTATCTGCCAGCTTCTTCAGCCTTTGTATGATCTCCGGTTTATCAGTTCTGCCATCCAGATAGCGTTTGATGGCTGCCCGTTCTGCACCACCGAGGCTTTTGAATCCCGGTACGGAGTAGTGGGGTGCATTGCGGCTGTTGTACCAGTCGCGCTCCCGGCGCTTGGTGGCACTTCCCCCGTCCCGGGTGTCGTAATTGCCGCCTTCCTCCTCAATACCGGCAAAGTCATCGTCCGTCCATTCGTCGCTATCGAGTGTGCCATCATCAACGGCATCGAGCAGGTCGTCTACTTCATCCCTTTGGGTTGTTCTTTCGGCTTCTGAGGCATCGCCAACTGTTCTTCCGGATCGCTCTTCCGGTTCACTGCTTCGGTTGCTTTCTTCAGCAGTTTGAACAGGTTCGGCTTTCTGCTGCCATTTCGGGTCTTTGATCGTTGTGCTCTTATCGCCATAGTTTTTCTCCAGCTGGTTATTGGTCTGGTCAATCAGATCATTTAGAGTCGCCTCTGCGGTTCCGAACATATCGCCATCAGCTTGTGATTGCTTTTGCAGGTATTGTTCAATCTGATTGGCCAGCTCGCTTAGAGCCTGACCTACTTGCTTTGATTTGTGCAGGTTGGCATCGAGCCACCTGGCGAACAGTTCAGTTTCCGGGCTGAAACTATCCAACAGGGAGTGCTGGTCCAAAATCTCATCCACCGACTGGTTGCGGTTTCGGGAGTCTTGAAGGATGCGGCTGGCTTCCACCAGGGATTCAATGACTCCGTAACCTCCCAATTCCGGATCTATACCTTTGGCCCTGGAAAAGTGCGGTGCTGCCATGGCCAGTGACTTGATCAGGTTTTTCAGGTCTGGTTTGTCGTCCTCGGCAAATAGGCTATTCAAACGTTCATCGTCGTAGGCTTTCATAAACAGGGCTGACTCTACACGGTCACGCATCTGTTTATTCCAGTCACCCTGACGGGTTTTCAGTTCTCCGGCTTCGCTGCCCAAACGGTCGGCAAACCGGGCAAGGAATACATCATTGCTGCGGTGCAATAAGTCACCAGTATCATCGGTATCAAAGTGAGAGAGGTCTTCCTGGGTGATGCGGGAGGCGTCCAGCTTGGCTTTTTCTGCCGGAGACATTGAAGCGGTATCGCGGGCATTGGCTTCTTTGGTGAAAGCAATGCGCTGGTCGGTATCCATTTCTCCCTGACGCTGACGCACCAATACTGGCTGTTTGAAGTTATCCACAGACTCAGGCTTCAAACCATAAGATTTGGCGTTTTGCTTCAAATGCTCCCGGTAGGCTTTCGCCCGTTCAGGATGGTTGCGGTACGCTTTACGGATTGCAGACACACGGCCATTGCCGCTTTCCACGACACGATCACTGCCGATGATTGGCGCACCGCTACTGGCTAGCGGGTTGGCTCCCAAGAGTTTCGGATTCAGTTTGCTAGCTATGCCCCTGATCTGGTCTTCACTGGCCTGACGGGTGCGATCCCTTGGTTGCAGCTCTACCGGATAGTCCGGGTTTACCTTGCCTGTGTCGTTGTGGCTGGCGATCAGATCATCGGCTTCATAAAGGGCGTATTGGGTATCCAGCTCCCGTTCTGCTGTGGATACTTTTTCATTGCCTTTACCCATCACCGGTTTAATGCCAGACGGTGTTCCAGATTTTTGCTGTGCAGTCAGCCGTAATCCTTCCTGTTGCTGGCGGTCTTCAATGGCTTTGACTTCCCGTTCAAAGCGAATACCTTCACCACTTTCCACCATGGCTTTCAGGTTGGCCAATGCTTCTTTCATGGAGGTCGGCGTAATACCACGGCCACTTTTTCGGGCTTTCATTTCCAGACGACGCTGGTTCTCGATCAGTTTGCGAACACGACGCTTCTTGCTTTCATCACCACGCTGCCAGTTAAAGGAACGGAACAACCGGTTCAGGCTGTTCATCCGTTCGGTGTAGCTGGCTAAATCCTGATCGGGGTTGCCGGTGTATTCCGGTGAGCCGGGGTGCCGGCTGGCAGACCGGTCTAACTGCTCGGCACGACGTTGCTGACTGTCCTGCTGTGCCGCTTGAGGATCGGAGTCCACCGTGCCATAGCGGTTGCCGGTAAAGTCGGCAGGTGGGTAATAAGGCAGGGACTGTTGCTGAGGTTCGACAGGCTGTGACTTTTCCCTGGTCACAGTTCGGTTCTTCCAACGGTTGTCCTGCGGTGCCGGTTGCGGAACTTCCTGCTTAGGCATACCCACATTCCGGGTATCCATGGGCGTGTTTATGGGTGACTGACCTTCCAGCCCAACTGAGCGACCATTCCACTGGCTCGGCTGCTCCAGGTTACTGGTAGGCTCGGCAGTATCCACATAGCGTTGACCAAATCGCACCGCTTCTGCCGGATTGCCCGCCCGGTTGCGCTGCCAGGCTGGCTGATCATAGCCATTGAAGTCCTTCGGTCCTGAATTGGGAATATCGGACACACCAACACCGCTACCACCGGGGGGCCTTTTCGGGTTGTGGTCGTCCCAGCCGGTGGGAATATCCATTTTCGGATCGGGTGGATGATACTGTCCGGTCAATGGGTCAGTGTAACCTTCGTGGTGATCCGCCCAACCTTCCGGTGTCTGAGTCGGGTCAAGGGTCGCTTCCGCCTCTGGCTGCTGCACCTGTTCGCCCAACTCACGAAGCTGGCTCTCCAGGCTGGCGATGGCCAGCGAGTTCTGGCGCAGTTGCTCTGTCAGCATGGTCTGGTCGGCGTGGGGTTCCTGCATCTGGTCTTGCAGGGTCTGGTGTTGACTCATCAAATCGTTGAGTTTGTTCTGCAGGATGCTGGCCGCTTCCGGGTTGCGGGTTCGACCCAGTAAACCCAGGCCGCCACCCACTGGTGCTCCGAGGGCGGTTCCCTTAATCCCCTGCGCCAGGGCGTTCTCGGTTAAATCCCTTTCCAGTCCTGCCCGCTGTACACCATAATTGGCAGCCATTTCACCGCCAAACCCTTCGCCAAATTCCTGCAAGCCTTCGGTCATGGCACCGTGCAAGGCATTACCCTTTCGGGAGCCTCTGGCCTTCAGGGCGATGCCTTCCATTTTCGGACCGGCCACTCCCATGGATAACAGGCCCACGGCAAATCCTGGAAGATAACCACTTTTTGCCGATTCTTCGGCCAGCAGTTCTCTGGCCTGCTGGAAAGGCACCCTGGTATCGCCGCCACCGCTGGCATCGTAAGTCTGCCGGTAGAGTTCCTGAAACTTCGGGTCGGCCAGCAATTCCTCCTGACTGGCCTGCAAGATCACCTCTTTTGCCCGGTCGGCAGAATCGGCGCCTACCTGCCAGCCACCCACCAGTCCATAACCTGCGGCATGGCTGCCTTTATGGATGCGATCCGCCCACACCTGCACCCTCCGGGCGTCGTCTAATCCTTTAACAGTGGCTGCGGCACCACTGGCCTGCAACGCTTTGCCTCCGAGTGCTGCAAACCCTCTGGCGGCTAACCCTCCGCCGACCATTGTGGGCAAGGTAGACCCCACTGCACCGCCCAGATTAAGCCCGAATCCGCGCCAGGTGCTGCCTTCCTTCAGGTGTGGCAGGCCGTTGGTACCCATTTCAATGTCCCAGCCCTGCATCGCCTCCACATCGGTGGGAGTCATGCTATCGAGCTGTTCCTCGGACTTTTCCCGCAGCCATTGGCTGACGGTATTGTTCCCATCGCCACCAAAAAAACGGTCAGCTCCAGAGGCCATGGACGCACCCGCACCATAAAGTTGATGCCAGGGTGCTTCCCACAAGGCATCCTTAAGGTAGTTGCTTTCCGGGTTGCCTCGTCTGGCGGTATGTTCATCAAACAGTCGTCGTGCATCCTGTTGGTGTTCGGAGGGAATATTGGGTGCCAGGTAATCTTTCCAGTAGCGATAGCGCAGGTGTTCTTTTTCTGCATCATCACTCTGCTGCCACAGCGGGGTGGAAGTGTAATCTTGCCAGTTCATAGAATCGTCCTTGAAAAAACGCTGCCCGCCGCCCGCTACCCGCTGCCCGTAAAAGCGGGATCAGGAGCTTTGCTCATCTTGTTCGGGAAACGGGAAACGGGCAGCGGTCTGTTAACGCCCGATGAAAGGATTGAAATTGCGAAAAGTGCCGGGGGCGCGGTTCAGAGGGTAGGAGCCGTTATAGCCATAACCGCCACCACGCTTGGGGGCTGCGGTGTCCGGTACGCCTGGTGGTGGAGGTGATACTTCCTGCTCACCTCCGCCGAGCATTTTGTGAAGGAAAGCAAGGTAGTCTCCCTCCGGACCCTGCTCCCGATTATCAAAGAGACCAAAGCCTGGTGTCTGGTTTGGCTGGCTAAAGCCGATGTCTTCATAACCCGGACTGGCCGGTCCGTACTGCTTCATCAGTTGCTGGAACTGGTGCTGAATCTCGGCAGGCATTTCCTTTTTACGAACACTCTCGGATTCTCCTGCCAGCTTCTGTGCTGCCAGTTGCTGTGCCATGACCTGAACCTGCTCCATCAGCTTTTCTGGTTCTTTCACCTGCCTGCCGGGGTTGTATTGTTGGGTCTTCTGCCCGGCAAAGTTATTCAGGTTAGAGAGAGAGCTGAGAAAGAATTGTTTCACCGGGTTGCCATCGTCACCGATCAAACTCACCAGTGGGTCGTTATTACGATCACTGTCGCTGAACCGGATGCCACTGACATTGCTTGCCTTAATGCCAGGATGCTGATTGATAAAACGGGTAATCCCTTCAAACCCGTCATCACCTCTGGCCGCTTTGGCATTATAGAGGTCATTGGGATCAGCGGCAGACGGTTCGGCAATGCCCCGTTGTCGTCGATATTCCTTATTCAGCATATTGTGCAACCGTCCGGCATCCTGCACCAGCGGATCCATAACCGTTTCTTTTCTTTCCATGGGCATACCATAACCTGAACCGCTGTGCTGTTGCCCGGACTGGACTCCAGTTACCGGCATGGTTCCTTGGCCATAACCGCCATAAGGCTGACCAGTCAGTGCCGCCAGCTCTTTCTGGCGGTTGTAGAAGTTCTGGGTATCACCAGCATCAATCTGCTGCTGCCGCAATTCCTGCTGCTGACGCTGATCAATAGCTTCACTTCGCTGGTTGCGCAGTTCTGCCAGCCGCTGGTTGATGGCAAACTGCTCATCCGCATAACCCGGCATTTTGGTGGAATGCCCCAGGGAGTCAAACTTGTTCTGGTAAACCCTTCCGTCTGGTCCGATGTACATGATGGCTCTCTCCTAAATCCCGTACCCAAAACTTTCCCGGTAGTTGGGTTGCCCGTTATTTTCATAGGTCTGCAATATGCCGTGCTGCCACCGTTGAAGTCCCTGGTTAAATGCCTGATTCTGCGCCGCCAGCTTCATCTCATCCTGCTTGAAGCCGTAACCAAGGTCGTACTGACGGGCCGCTTCGTTAAGCTGGTCGTACTTGATCTTGTTATCCGTGAACATATCCGCCGCCAGCTTGTAGACACTGGCTGCACTGCTGACACCATCGGTAGCGGTTTTAGCAGTATCTAGTCCCAACTCAGCCACATCGAGGTTACGATTCCAGCTTTCTTCCCTGGCGGTGTCCCGCACCTGGTTCTGGATGGCAGAAAGTCCGGCTGCTTTATGGAGGGCATTACTGGTACCAAAACCTGCGAACCGTGCCGAGTTGGGATTAACGCCCATCCGTCGCATATCCCGTTCATACTCTGCCTGTTGCAGATCAGCATTGGCCTGATAGTCGCTGCTGGCTTCCCCCAACCGGCTCTGAAGCTGGGCATCGGATACCGTGGCATTGTCGCCCAGGTATTGGAAATTGGGCTGGTAGTTATCGAACACATCAAACAGCTTGTCGCCGTATTCCTTGAGGGTGTCTGCCGCATCAGTCGCTGCTTCGATATTCAGTTGATAGGTGCCGTCCTGATCATCGTAGCCATAGCGAGGAGCGATGTCGGGCATTTCTGGCTGTTCATTATTATTCTTCCCTGACCAGGTACTTGAGCCCAGAGAGAAGGTATTAAATGTCCCCATCTGGTCCAGGCTGGCCTGGTAGGCACTGCCCGGCTGAAGCCCCGATCCTACGGAGCCTGAAGGCCTTCCATAACGGGTAATACCCTGCGATGTAGATAGTCCCATAGCTATTCTCCTGTAGCAGTCCAGTGAATGATGGCGTCAGTCAGACTGACATCGGTAGCCCCCAGGTCGTAGCTGGTGCTGTCCCAGTAGAAGGTGTTAACGGGGGAGGTACTGATGGATCTGGGCCTGCGGTAGTAAACCGTGGCTCTGATGCTTCTGACGTAGATATTGGCCACGCTGCTGGGCTTTAGCCCTTCTATACCTATATATCTATGTCCGGCTCTCTCACACCACACCTCTATCGGTGGATGGATTTTGCCGTCTAAATAAGTAGTGTCAGCCCAACTGAGCAAAATATTCTTGTACTCGACTATGCGTTGGTTCAGGTCACCGTCCGTGTGAACATAGTCGTGATGGGTGGTTTCTTCATAGGTTTGGTGACCGCCAGCGCCATCGGGCAGTTTAACCCTGACCCGACCTTTGATGAGTCCGCCAGTAGTGGCGCTGTAGAACAGGTTTTTGACCACTATGTTTATATCCACCGTGGCCGTGTATTCAATGCGGGTAATTTCCCAGCCGCTGAGTTCGTGATTGTTGATGGTAATGTCGTAGGTTGCAGACTCTGCGTACCACTCCGGGCTTAATGTGACATCCTGAGCCGTGCCAAGTTTGCCCCGCTGATCATACTCATAATCAATCGACCCACTGGTAAACGTACCCTCCCGATCTTCCGTGGTCAGGGATACGGCAATATCGTAATTGGCCTGGGTGAGGGTTTTGCTGACTTGCAATACGTGGGTTTCAAACTCGTTAATATCGACGCTGGTTGATTCACTGGTGATCCAGTCGCTGCCATCGGGACGATACTCCAGCGTCAGCGTGGCCTTGCGGTTCTGGTAGCCAGTGGATTCACCGGTCGAGCGATGGCTGGCTACACGGCAGTTGACCGTCACTTTCTTCACCTGGTCGGTGTTATACACCGCCCACCACCGGCTGTTACTGCTGCCCAGATAGGTCTTGCCGCTGGCATCGGTTTTGGTGCCATCGGCCAGCAACAATCGGGCGTAGGGAGTAAACACCCATGCTCCCTCAATACTGGGATGGGGCTGAGGTACGCTGTGATCCATTTCCAGCCGCTGGGACTGGTCGGGGTAATCGGCGTTGTAGACAGTAATGTCACGGGGGTAGAGGTTCACCGTGGGCATGGCCTTGAAATAGGCGGGAATCACCACTTCCTGGCCATTGGTAGCCACGCCGCTCTCCGTCCGGCGTACCTCTTTGTAGCGGATATGACCTGAGGTTTCGGAATAGATAAAGGACTCGATACGGCCCTCTTTCAGCAGCAGGTAATCGTTGTTGGCAATGCCGCCACTGCCGGTAATCACCATCTGTCCAAAACCATCGGTGCCGGTACTCAGCTCAATAGAACCACGCCCCACAGTCAAAGCAGTGCCATTCTGTAATTCACCGGACTGAAGCTGGCTGATATTCACCGGCCCGTTTACCGCCAGATAGCCATTAAAGATCAGCACATATTCCGGTTCTTCGTCAGTACCAACATTCCGCACGGAAAAGGGTTGCTCGGACAGCTCCGGACTTTCCAGCAGCAGGTCCGCCAGATTGATAATGGCGGTTCCCTGCCCTGGCGTTCCGGCCAGTGCGTTAAAGCCACCAACCTGCCCACCACGGTTTACATGGCGCACCCAATAATAATGCAGCGTAGTGTTTCCGGTGACATCGGTGTAACGGCTGCCATTGGATTCGTGGACCAGTGATGCCTGTTCCCGATCATCTACCTGAGCACGCCACACTTCCGTGTGGTTATGGCCGTTGTAGGCAGGTGCTTCCCATTCCAGAATCACGGCGCCAAAGATGCCGGTCGCTGCAAGGCCACTGGCGTTGGTCGGACTGTCAGGCCGGTCGGTTTCGATCACGGGAACGGATGGCACGGCAGGTTCCAGGGTGTCAGTAATAGAACCCACGGCGGAGGCAGGCAGACTGAGCCGCTGACCAATCTCATTGGCCAGCCCCAGCTCCGCCAGCTCACTGTGCAGCACCGCCTTGTCTCCAGCATTGCCGGAACGTCCCGCCAGCCGATTCAGAAACTCGCGTACGTAGCGGTCTACCGTGGCCGGCAGTGCAGGAAATTTTGCCATGATTGGAAATGGTTACCCTGGAATGTGAATTTGAAACATGGCAGCAATCGTATCGCTGTATTATTATGTATTAATAATTAATACAGGAGCGGCAGCCCATGAGCCGAAACACCTCTGTAACACTGGGACATCACTTTGACCGTTTCGTCGCTGAAAAAATAGAACAAGGCCGTTATCAGTCTGTCAGCGAAGTCGTCCGGGCGGGCCTTCGCAAGCTAGAAGAAGATGAAGCAAAACTGGAAGCTCTTCGGGCAGAGATTAAAGCCGGCCTGGAAAGCCCCGTGGTTAATGATTTTAATGTGCACTCTCTGCTTGATGATTTGCATGGGAAGCACCTGTGAGTCAGATGTATACCATCCGTCAGCAGGCCCGGGAAGACCTTGAATCTATCTGGCTTTACACACTGAATAACTGGGACGTTGAACAGGCAGACAAATATGTCCGTATAATTGTTGATCGTTTCGTATGGCTGGCAGAAAATCCAAAAGCAGGCAAGCTCCGCAAGGATATCCAGCCAGGATGTTACAGTATTCCCATCAGCTCCCATCTGATTTTTTATCAATTGATTGATCATCGTCCTGATATCCTGCGCATCTTGCATCAACGGACAGATGTCGTTCACTGGCTGCCTTAGAGTTCAGCCATGGAGCTGGCCACAATCACGGCAGTAACTGTATCGGTACCTTCCAACTCAAACTGCCACCGGCTGCCCCGGCCTGCGGGGAGTCGGAAGCCCCGGTCAGAAGCCACCTGTAATTCCAATACCAACTCGCCATCCCGGAACACTCGGAAGCCCAGATTGTCATAGCTGTCGGCCATGATCCTTGCCGAGGTAAAAGCGGCAGGCTTGCCTTGAAATACCTTGCTGCGCCATCGATAGGGCATCAGTTCGGAGCCTTTGTCCCATGCCTTGACGGTATCCCCGATGGCCAGATAGAGGCTGTCATCCTGAAGGTCGCGGTAACAGGCATCGGCATAAGTGCCGAGTTCGGTAAAGGTGCCGCTGTCGGGGCTGAATATAAATCCACCACCGTTTACTGAATCACCATAAAAGCCAAAGTACCGGCCATCATGGAAGCAGGCGTGGATGGTATCCGGCTGGAATCTGGCTCTCCAGTCTTCCGGGTTAATGATATTGCGGGTCATCAGGTCAGCCCGGCCGCCAGCAATTCGCACCAGACCATCGGGGGAGGCGTACAGAGCCATATCGCCCATATCCACCATACTGCGTTTGCTGATGCAGGCGTGTGCCGTATCGAGCCGTTCCAGGGTCATGGCACTGGGTTCGGTACCAAAGGCCACATAGGGATAGCCATCAGTAACAATGATTACGCTGTTGGCTGCTACGGCCAGTGACCTGATTTCATAATCCACGGCCAACCGGTAAGCCGCTGGCCATGCGTATAAGTGATAGGGCTCACTGAACATCAGCTCCTTACCAGAGAAGCCCACCGCTACGCCGCCGGGCAGCACAACTATCCCTTGCAGATTGCTGGGAGGCCCTACCCAGCCGATGGTTTCCAGAATATCGCCTCGCCTATCCATCGGGGTTTCATCCACCACACTGGTGACGCCTACCGGGGTATCGGTTGCTACAGTGCCATTGTTGTTTATCTGAGTGCAGAGCTGATACACACCCACCTGAGTACTGGTGTAAATCCGGTAATGGGTAATGTTCAGGTCTACTGCACCGGGACTGGCGCCTACGGTAATATCCACAGTCTCGCCGGGTTTAACCACAATCTCACCCGATGGCAGGGATGGTGGCCCTTCCCGACCGTTCTGATCCACCCAGGTGTAGGTATAGAAGCGGGTTTCAGCGTCCACTTCTTCCGCATCATCCAGCGGTGTGCCACTGAGGCTGACTACGGGAGCTACGTCCGGCTCCGGTATGCCCAGTTGCAAGTCATTGACCGGATAATCACTGCCACCACTCAAGGCCAGGCCGTTATCGGTGTAACGGGGACCTTTCACCGAGCCTGTGAAGTAGACCCGGTTATTGGGATCATCGGCCACAGGCGAACGGATAACATCAACGTCTGTCGTCCAGTCAAACCAGTATCGTTCGTCTTCATTGCGATAGAGATAGATGGTCTTCGGGGTATCGTTCAATACCTGCTCATCCAACGAAGCACGGTAAGCTCGCAGGCTGCCATTAGTTAAACGACAGTCAATAGCTGTCTCGGCCTGTGTATCTTCCAACAGATGGCTGTCCAGCCACGGGACTTCGCCGGTAAAGGAGGTAATGTCGAGTTTCATGGGCTGTTACTTCTTTAGCCCGTAGATGGAAAAGGTACCACTGATTACATTGTTAGTCTGAGCATCAGTGAAGAACCTGACACCCTGGATAGACTCAAACACCGGTGCCGACAGCATGGCTGATATGTAAGGGTTACCATTGCCAGAATTAAAGTTTGCCGTCCACGCCCCTTTTGATGAACCACTCATGGATATACTCAGAGTGCCGGACAGGTAGACACTATCCATTTCTGCTTCAGCCAACACGTAGCCTGTGTAAGAGCCCTCCATGGCACCATCAACCGCTCCGGTTTTGATCACCGAGGTAGTGACCATGCCAAACCCATCCTGCCATGAGCTGCCATTCCAGAAAGCGATACCCAGTTTCTTTTGCCGATAATCACTGTCTTCTATTGCAAGATTGCTGATGACCAGATGGTAACCGGAGTAGAGTGAGTCATCGAAGCCATCAGTAATTGAAATATCGGCACTATTGGTATGCTCAAACGTACCCAGTAATTTCATATCATCGTCCTCATCAGCCAGTGGCTCTGTCGGTGTCGAGTTTTCCAGGGCTTCCACCCGTGCGGTCAGGTCGGCAAAGGCGGCAGACAGGTCAGGGGGAATTACCCGGCTTTCCAGTGTCTCCACCCTTGGTACCAGATCGGAAAAATTGGTGTTCATGTTGCTTTGCAGGTCGGATACATCACTTTCTACCTGACTCAGGTCAGAAGTGGCCTTCGTGACATCAGACTGAGCCTGAGATAATCCGGAGTTGACGGAAGCGATGTCAGCCTGGGACTGGGACAGGCCAGAGGTAAGCGTGGCTATATCTGTTTGCAGTTGAACAACATCATTGCCCTGGTTACTCACATCCAGTTGCAACTGCGTCAGGTCATTAGCTTGGGTTGCGACCTGTGACTGCAACTGAGTCAGCCCATTTTCCTGAGTAGCCACTTGTGTCTGTATCTGGCTCACATCATCACTGAGTGAGTCAATCTGAGTTTGCAGATTGTCGGAACTGGATTCGTACAGAGTCAGCTTGCCCAACGACTCAATCTCAACATCAGCGTCGGCAGACAACGGGGTATTCAAGTGAATGTCCGTGCCGGTATCTGCGGTGAAGTGCGTGTCCTTAATCAGCTTCAGGCCATCCACAAACACGCTGACAGGCCGGTTGATTTCATAGTTATGGCTAAACGTCTGCTGTCCGGCGATGCCGCTATAAACCGAGCGTTGGGGAACGGCAAGCTGCGACACCTGATTGGGTCCGGCTATTGCCTTGATAATGACCATGGCAGCCCGGTTACGGGGACGGGTTTCATCGCCTCCCCTGCTGTTGCTCAACATCCACCGCTCAGTGCCTTCCGCAGTGTCACCGGTGCCAAGGTCGTGATACTGGCCTCTGATCACCGCCGGATCGGCAGAGGTACCGAACGGCATCGCATCCCACTTGGATTCATTAATGGCGATAGCGACTTCATGGGCATGGCTCGCTATTTCATCGGCCTGCTCGCTGCCCAGATCCCGGTCAACATCCACGCCCCGGCCATGATCCCAACCTCGGATAAACTCGCCACGGTAGTCCGGCAGAAATGCCTTGCCTGCTGCTACCCTGTCTTTATACAGAGCAAACAGTGCCGGATATTCGTCTTCAGCAATCTCTGAACCATTACACTCCAGCCAGCCTGCCGGTGCAGTTGATGAACCATCCCACAAGGCCGTTAAACCAACTGGTGTGGTTTCCAGAAAAGTGTCGCTTACTGCGGTCCATGCGCCGTTATGTCGAAAATAGAGCTGGCCATCCTGCGGTGCTTCTTCGACATCGCCTGAACTACCACCTGAACTTCCTGTCTGTTCTTGCCAACTGGCTCTGGTACCATCGGTGACCAGCGCCTTGCCCTGGTGGCCTGCCTGATCCGGCAGACCATCGACTTCTGCCCAGGTTCTGTTTATCCGGGCATACTGTTTGCCATCGTCCGGGGCCTCATCGGGTTTGCCTGCTAGGGCTTCGGCCAGTCCTTCCGTTTCAGCGACGGTGTGTTGATGGGGGGCTGGCGGAAAATCATCCGGTTTATTCGTGACTTGTTCCCAGCTCAGAAAGGGGCCAAGGTGGACAGTGATTGGCCTGACCACATCCTCCACAGTAACCTGAATCACATCATGGTTATCATCCAGATGCAGGACGATGGGCTGGTAACTGCTGTTATCCATTACGACGACAGCTCCACGTTATGGGTAACACTGGCCAACAGCTGCCAGCGTCCGGTCATGACGGTCTGCACTTCATCTGCATCTGGTGATACCAGTTGCAGGTCATAATAAAATTTCTGGGTTGCCAGGTTGCGGGTATCTTCCGGAGTAATATCCAGCGTCGCCTCACTGCCGGTAACGGTGATCTCCTTGCGTAACGCCACTTCTTCATCACTCTGCAACGGGTGATATTTCATGGAAAAAATCAGCGTCCAGCCGGTGTAATCCACAGGCAGATCATTTTTCCGGAACTCAATGGGGAAACTGATGTTATTGCCCCGGATATGGGGTTCAAGATTCACCTCGCTCACAGCCATCAGACAAATCTCCTTCTTGTCACCGATTGCTCGCCACTGCTGACACCGACCAACCCACGGATACGTTTCTTGTTCAATTCCCGCTCATACTTCTGCCGGTTCACTTCCGACAGTTGCGGGTTGGTCCAGGGCTCGTCCGGCATCATTTGCAGATCCGCCAGTACACCCCAGCAGGCAAACTCAAGGGTAAGATTGGCCAGGTCGTCCGGTACTTCGGTGGCATCAAAGGCTGGCATCAGTGTCAGCTCAATGTCGTGCATTACATCCTTGTCAGGGATCGGGGCAACGTGCAATGCCGTGGTCTGAAAATGGCGAAATAGTAAGGGGTTCCAGCAGAAAGGTAAGGAGGCAGCAGGTCACGGCTTTCCAGTCGGGTGACGTCTTCCCGTAATAGGTTCTGAACCGTGGCGATATCACTGCCAGCGGGAGAAGCCAAGGTGTAGTCCTGGATGCCCTCTACCATAAACAGTTTGTCATGGTGTCGCCAAAGGTTTGCCCGGTGGCAAATATCCCGCAGGACAATAATCAGGTAATTACGGATCACTTGATCCGGGCAGCTCTTGGCATAAGGGCGGATTCGGGAAAGGTAGGTGTCCAGTTCCATTTAGTTCTCCCCGATGCTGCCCTGAAGCATCTGCCGAAACATTTGATCCACGTTCCACTTCAACCCCAGGTTATTGGCAAACATGGCCAGGTAACTCTGGGCCTGCTGCATATTGGCTTCCGTTTCCATATCCATGCTGAACGCCCGGAACAGCATGTAGTTGATCACCGGGTTTAACCACAACTCATCAAGGCTGAATAGCTGGATGTCAGTATCAAAATTGGTAATCGCTATTCGTGCGGGAGCATGACTGACCAGAAGATTCAGCTGATGATCTGCTGGGGGCACAGGGTACACATAAAAGACCGATGGGCTTTTCTGGTCGTAGACATACTGCTCTACAGACTCTCCGGTAGCCGTCGTCCAGTTGGGCAAAAGGCTATCCAGAGAACTGCGGGTGGTGGCAATCACCGTTCTGCCTGTGGATGGGTTATCCACAATATCCAGCAGTCGGTATGTACCAGGGGGCAGCGATTGAACCGCTTGTGCCTGACAGGTAAAAGCCAGTAACTGCGAGTTCACATCAGGCCGGTTCTGCACCACGGCCAGTAATGCTTCATTATAGGCATCCAGCAGATCGTTATTGCTCCACCTGGGAACAGCTGTGTTGTCCTGGAGCAGGTTGCGAACCCGCTGGATGATGGCGGTAACCTTCATAATTTACAGCCGGTTTCCCTGCTGGTCACAGAACTCCAGATCCACACCCATCCGTTTCTTAAGCCTGGGATTGTAAATAAAGACGCTATTGGTGTTTTTGTTCAGCACAAACTGCAGCGGTTTTTTTCCCGCCTTGGAGGAAGTTGTCGGCTCGTCAGGCTCTTCCGGTTTTTCCAGCAGATCACCACCATTCATTAGTAAACGTACTTCGTCTTTTAACTCATCAAGCTTTTTGCGCTTGTCCAGCTCCACGTTAAACATCTGCCGGGCAAAAGATTCCAGTTCATCCTTGCTGCGGCAGGTTTCCAAATCAAAGGCCATCTTTTGTATCTCCATGAAAAGCTTTTCACCACAAAGACACGAAGACACAAAGAAAAGCTTTTTGTCTTTTCCTTCGTGCCTTTGTGACTTTGTGGTTCAAAAAAGAGGTTAAGAACGCTTGGCTGCCAGCAGCACACCAGCATCAGGCTTCAACACCTTGTAGCCATACACCTGCAGGCCACGATGGCCCATACCGAAGTGCTTCTCCAGCGTCAGGCTTTCATGCTTGATAAACTGCGAAGCGAATCCGGCAAAATCCTTCACGCCCGCCATGCACTGGGTCACCCCCGAAGCGGTGGCCAGGTTGTTGCTGCAGTAGAGGGTGAACCGGTCGATGATGCCCAAGCGGCCGTTACGTACGATGGAGGTACCATCACCGGCCAGGGAGGCATCTTTCAGCTCGGACTTCTTGATCATGCCACAGACCCAGGGTGGCAGCACCAGCCAACGGCCAGACTCGGGAATATTCTTCTCGTCCAGCAGCGTGCCCATATCGACGATGTAATCCAGCACATTGGCCTTATCCACAACCACGCCGGTACCACCACCGTCAATCTTGTTGTCCGGATGCACATCGGTATAGATATTCCCAAGTACATCGCCGTCTACTGCGATCTTCATGTTCTCTGCCGCATCGGCAGAAGACTCGTTGATCAGCTCAATATTGGACTGTGCGCTCTGGATGTAGTCATCCACAAAGGCATAGTACTTGGTCTTGTCGATGGGCAGTTCCACCTTGGGTGGTTCCAGATCCTGGTACTCGACCCCGGTGGCACGGTCATAATCCGCTACCGCGATGTCGGGACGGGTACGGATCACTACCTTGGAACCTTCAGACTGGATCTCGCCTTCCCAGTTGGTGTTACAGATAGCAGACAACACGGTTCGTTTATAGAACTTCGCGTTGAGCTTCTTGGAATAAATAACCGACAGGGCATTTGCCATAGCCCCTGTTGGAAACGTGGTCGTTGCCATGATTCAGATCCTTTGAATCTCTTTCGAGAAACGGTTAGAGCCTGCCTCCCTGCTTAATCCACTGGGCCAGAACCTCATCGAGTTTTTCCTCGTTGGCATCAAACTCTTTCTGCGGCATGGCCGCGATCTGTTCCAGTGTCATAGCGGGTTGGCGACCCTGAGTGGTTGGTGTCGAGCGGGACCGCACCGGTGGCTCGCTCATCTGTTTTGCCTGCTGCATTTTTTGTGCTGGATCGGGTGCTGGTTTTGGCGCTGGGGTTTTGGCTGGATTGCTCAGACCGGCAGCCTCTTTATAGAGACTCATGACCTGCGCCGCTCCCAATGGGCTGACACGACTCAACTCCTGTACATCAGCCGTTTGTCGTGCAAACCAGCCTTTAAAGTCCTCACTGGCAGAGATCTGTTCCACATCCGGATGAAGGCTGCGCAACTTGCCCCAGAATGCCTGTCGGGCCTGTTCCGCCTCCTGCTCCTGCCGAGCCTTCTCAATAGCCGCAAGTCGCTGCTCCAGTTTCCGGTTGAGCTGTTCCGACTCATCCAACTTGTTAAACACCGGGTCCAGCTCCTGGTAATCCTTACGGAGTTCCTGAAACTGATCAGACGACTCGGGTTCACGGTCAGGCTGAGCGGCACTCTGGTGACTGAGCAGATCCACTTTGGCCTGCACACAGCCATCTGTTGCTGAAGCTCTGTATTACTGCGCTCCAGATCTGCGGCTTTCTGTGTGGCTTGGGTCATCAGGGCATGGGCATTCTTGCGGGACTCTTCCGCCTTGGTGTACTTGTCCAGCCAGTCTTCACCGCTCTCTTCACGAGCTATGGGGGCAGTCGGCTCTGACTCTTCGTCAGTAGCTTCCGGCTCCGGTTCAGGTGGCGGGGGTAACTCATCAGCGGGTGGGTTCTGGTCGGTCTGCTTGTCCTGCTCGTCCTCTTGCTGTGCAAAAGCGGCAGGGGCTTCCGTTTCAAGACCCATTAAGGCTGCCAGTTCAGCATCAGTTTCCTGATCCAGCTTTTCGGCATCAATTGCCATTTTCACTCTCCCTGTGGGGCGCTATGGCTTGTCCACATTTGGTTTAGCCTGATTTTGTGGGGCTCGGGCTTATCCACATATTTCAGGCATTCACCGGTAACCGCTCCATGCGTTACCGGCATACCGCCCATCCCTGGGCATAAAAAAACCGCCGAAGCGGATTAGTTTTTACTGCTGTTTCAAATACGTCGCAGCCCTGAGCTGCAAGGCGATAATGTCATCCAACTCCTGCACTCTACCCTGCAGGACGCGCAAATTGGTTGAATCCTGGCACGTTGCCAGTTTCTCCAGCAGCAGCTTGCGTCGGCGCAGAAGATACTCCTCCACCACTTCGTACTCCGGACGATTGCTCACCGTCAGAACGGCTTCTGCCTCCTGCGGCTTCAGGTGCATGGGATTGGGCATAGAGTTCTTCCTCGGGTCTCAGGGCTTTATCCGGATCAATATCCAGGGATTTAAGGTATTCGTTATACAGATAACGGTGGTCGGTCATGGGCCCCAGAACCGGATTCATGCTGACATTCAGGGCATTCATCATCCGTTCCGATTGCAGCTCTTTGGCCACCAGCGCGGCACTGCCCATAGCCACCACATCCAGATCGCCCCGTTTGGCATCTTCGCTATCACTCCAGCGCATGGCGAAATTGAACAGACTGTCGATCAGAGGAACTGTTGCGTAGTCGTCTATATTTTTCACCACGCTTTTCAGGGCCACATTGGCAGCGGTCATCAGCATGCTCATACCGCTGGCAGTTTTGTTCAGGCTCTGAGTCTGTTCGCCATGGGTATAACTGGGGAGTGAGGTTTCTTCATCCGCAAACCTCCGGAACATTTCAAAGATGCCGGACAAATCATTCTGATTGCTCTGGATATTGATGGCCTGAATCATCGGCCCTTCACCGGCCTCTCCATCATAAAACCAGAGCCGGTAGGGATAGATCTTCTTGGCATCTTCCAGGCTCATACCTTCCGGAAATTTGCTCACATCCATCTGGAACATGGGACCTGCAGTCAGGGCTGCGTTATCCAGCAGGGCTCTGCCAGTGGAGTTCATAACATCCTGACTGTCGTTCATCATGTAGGGGATGCCGATACCCCAGAACCGATGCAGCACACTTTCATAAGGAACAAACTTATAGGGAATCGCTTCCGGCTTCAGTGGGTTCAGTCTGGCCATAATCATCCGGCCATCGCAGATCCAGATATTGGCCTGATACTCTGCCTGCTCATCAATATCGGTAACGCCATACTCCATGAGCTGATGACCATCTACCGGCCCCCAGTACTCCAGCACATCAAAACGCTGGGGCGTAACATATTGCTCATCGTTATTGTTGATATTGCGCAGTTCCCGTTCGTAATCTTCAGGAACATGATTACCCTGGGGAGACTCCATCAGAATGGCGTGAATGGTATCAGTCTCAAAACCGGGACTACCTGCCAGTTCCCGAAACTCATGTTTGGTCAGCACATGGCGCCGAAAAAGATCATTAGGCTTACCCGGGTCATGGGAATAGGGATCCGGAAACAGATCAAAAACACTGGCCCACTCAATATCCGGCTCAATGCTCTGGTGATCGGTGAGCTTCCATTCATCGCCTTCGCTTTCCCATTTTTCATGGTTACGAATATTGAGCGTGGCCACCTTGATGCAACCAGTTCCCAATGTGACCTGCTCACGAACCATTTTTTTAATTTCTGTCAGCCCATTGGCATTAATCAGATAGTCCTTAATCAACCGCTTCATTTTCATGGCTGCTTCATTAGCTCTTTCCATTGCTTCCGCAAGCAGCTCCCGCTCCATCTCATCGTTACGTTCCTGGATGAGTTGGTTTCGGGTTCGGGGATCAAGTCGATAAGGCAACAGCTCCTGAATGGCCATCATCCGGATCTGTCGTTTAATGGAAGCAGGAATATCCGCCATGGGGCTGGGCACAATATCCCAGAAAGAATCCACATTCTGAAACAACAGATCCACCAGCCGGGAATAAGCCGCATTCACTTTGGTGGCGGTGATTTTGATAAACACCCGGCTCAAGGCCTGCTGCTCTTCCATCACCTTTTCCTGCTCGGGTCCGTATTCACCTTTCACCGCCCGTAGAGCTTCCAACCACTCGTCTTCCACTTCCCTTCGGGCTTCCCGATAACCCTGCCAACGGCTGTAAAGATCTGAAGCAAAGGCATCACGCACCGCCTGTTCACGACGTTCGTTGTCCAGTGCTTCATCCAGCTCCGCCTGAGTCACTTGATCCGGAGTAGCGACCATTACCAGTCCGTGTTCCATTACCTGACCTTCTTGCCCCTGCGTCGCTGCCACTCAAAACGATGGCCGGCCATAATGGCTGGCCAGCTACCCACCATCTGCTGAGTAAAAAGAATGATTATCCGTTCCATCAGTAAGCCGATTTCCCTGGAGCCCGATACTTCAGCTCATTGATATTGATCTTGCGCCGTGGCAGCTTCAGCACCATTTGCTGGGCGATGGCGTAGCTGACCACCCGGTCGTCGAAGCAACCTTCCTGGGCATTGGTTGCTCCATTGTCTTCAATCACGTAGGTCTGGCATTCCTTTACCGTCTCTACGTTGCAGATCCCCGCATCGCCAGTATGGATAGTTGGTAATAGTCCCGGCTTAGAGCTGGGTTTTACTATGTTGGTCTTGGTATGATGATGGCTTTTTTGGTGAGGTGGATTCGTTTTCTGGAACCATTTTTTAATCGATCTTATACTTATTGTTTGTTATCACTCGCTCTATGTTGAGTGCTGGGTGAATGACGTATGTCGTATAAAACGCTGAGGTTGCCTGTGAGAGTGGGGTGTTGAGGGTTGTGAGAGTGAGGTTCTTGAGTGAGTAGTTACTAGCCCCCCTAATTCCGATACCGCGAGGTGTTTGCGATCTGGGCTCATCAACTCCTGAGTCGTTGTCAGATCCAGCCGAAGTTCAGCCAGTCGGGTACCAAAGGTGTGCCGCAAACCATAAAAGTCGATTTTGCCGGTAAGGCCTGCTGCTTCTCCGGCTTTATCCCAACGGCGGTCAATTAATTTATCACAGGCTCGCTGGCCGGAGTTATTCTGATGTTGAATTCGCTGTTTGGTAATACCGATTCTCAATCCATTCCAGGGCTTTCTGAAAAGCCAGGTTGCCATAGGTTGAACAGCTGAAGCGACTGGTTACAACCGTGGGTTCGCAGCTCTTCTTTTTCTGGCGGATATGCGCCAGCCAGCCGGTCTCTCCATCTTTTAGCGTATATTTTTCGACTTTCATCATGCCGGATGCCTCTTTTTGCTTATTGTTCCAGATACTGACGCGTTGCTCTAGGTGCTCCGAGACTTCGGTCATATGAAGCCACACGATCTTCCATCACGGCAGTGAACATTACGTGACGGTCATCCACCTTCTCAATGGTGCGGGATTATTCACCACATTGGCTGTACAAACATTGATACGTATCAATACTTATTCTCGCAATATTTGTCCTGCCAACGCCATGCCTTTGATAGCAACAGGCCTGAGCAGTTACACTCGAATAAAAAATGTGAGGATGATATGGATTGTTATCAACAGCAGTTTGGTGGTGACTATGCACTGGGTATCCGTATCCCAGGGTACTTTCAGGATATCTCCTACCGCCATGATACCGGTCCTGCTTTTACCTTCAGTCAGGGTAACCGGATTCTGAAAATCTGTGTCCTGCCGGACAGTCTTCAGGATCGGGAGATCACCGGTGCCTACCGTTACACCCTGATGGAAATGAAAGCGAACGGCGAGGATGACGACTGCCCGGCGTTTGTGGCGATCCATTTTGAAACGGACTCACCGGTGGCGTTTGAGCAGGTGATTTTTGACCGGGGGCGGTTGCAGGGCTTACTGAACCGGAACTGATCCACCGGTGCGCCCCGACAGGGGGATGGCCTGCTACCCGTGGGCTGGCGGCCTTTACTGAGACGGAAGCACCGTAAAAACCTTACTGCCGGTAGTCAGGCTTACCGGAGTTTGATCCGAAGGCGTTTATATCTGTACGGTTCGATATTGCGTTCAATGTCATGGGTTTTCACCGCTTGTGGTGGATAAACCGCTTTTTATTATTTAATCGATAAAATCTTCCAGCGAAAACCCTTCAAACCGCACATCGTACCCTTTCAGCTGCTGACGAAGCTTTTCCGCTTTTTCCTGCAGGCGGGATAACCGGATATTGGCCCGATTGCGTTTTACTTCTGCAATTAAGGCAATTTTTTCCAGTTCGTTGATGGCAACAATATCAATTTCGTTCTGGTTTCCCCGCTCCCAGTAGCTACCGACAATATTGTATTGCCCACTGGCAGCGATGCGCTCACGGTGTATCTGCTCCAGCCAATGCCCGCTCCAGGTGGGGTAATCCCGTTCAATCACCTGATGAATAAAGCTATAGTTGCCTATTTCTATGGCGCTGCGATGGCGGTATATAAAGCGAAACCAGAATGCCAGAAATGCATCCACCATTTTGTACTTCACCAGTCGTGTACCCGGTTTGGATAGCACGGGCCGATGTCGTTCAATAATTTCAAACTCTTTTTCCAATCGATCCAGTTGTGGTCCGACGGATATTTCCAACAGTGACTCTATGGCTGGGCGGCTGGTGTGGCCTGCAGCGATGGCCGACAGTATGGAAAAATACGTGCCATGCTCCGGACCGAACTCTTCGGCCAGTCGGTAGTGACCCTCTTCAATCAGTAAACTGTGTTCACTGACCAGTGTCTGCCAGATGTTTTCATGGGCATCGATATTGACCAGCCATTCCAGGTATTTCGGGACACCGCCGCTGAGCATGTACCATTGCAACAGGGTCTCCGGACTGAATCTTTTTTGATCATGGAGGAGTTCAGCAATGAATTGGGTTCTCAAAGGTTGCAGATTAATCCGGTTGTCAGCGCGACCAAACAGGGGTTCTTTACTGTTCTGGAACAAATGCGTCATCAGGCTGTAAAGTGAACCACAGCAAATCAGGTGCATCTGGCTTTTGCCTTTGTACTGATCCCAGAGATGCTGGAGTTCTGAAAAAAAGGCGGGATTGACACGCTGAATATCCTGAAACTCATCCAGGATAAGGGTTAATGGTTCGGTACAGCTGTATTGCAGCAATATTTCCATCACTTCCCTGAGTGAGGACGGATTGCCGAAAATGGGAACGTTTAACAAAGCGCGTATTTGCTCAACAAACTCCTCACAGAGCAGGCGTTCCTGCTTTCTCGAAACAAACAGATAAAGGGCTCGATACTCACCTCCCCGGGGGAAAGCCTGGTTCAATAAAGCGGTTTTTCCCACTCTCCTGCGGCCTATGACAATCGTCATTAATGCCCCGCCAGTGGCTGCCTTATTGCTCCAGTTTTGCAAGTGGTTGAGCTCTGTTTCCCGATTGTAAAACTTCATCGTATAATTATTACTGTAGTCAGTATTACAGTAACCTTAGTTTAATTATTCTTTTCCTTCAATGTGTTTCCATTAAAAATTGTCCTAAAAAAAATGGCCAAAATATCGAAAAATAATACACACTTGCGCACTTTTTCCTAAAACGATTTGAGCTAATTCATTGAAATATAAGGATGACACACTAGCTTCAGGTGCTAGTAACTGTATGGTTGTGGAAGTTCGAGTCTTCTCCTGGGCACCAATTCTCAAAGATATGTCGTGTAATTCGCGGCAAAAAAAAACCGGACAACTATCCGGTAATATCTTCTCTCATTACTCTTCCTTTTTGGCTCTTCCTTTCGATCACCTCGTACCCTGTACTTCCTGAATTTTCCGGATATAGATTTTCTTCGCTTCCAGTGTTTTGTGGCCGGATACTAATCCTTCGTGGTCAGATACACCTTTGGCTTTCAGATCGTGAAAGTGCCACTTCTCGTTAATCAGTCCTTCATTTACTGCGCGGTTAATCAGTTTTTGCCACTGGCTGTCCAACGTGTTTTTGTGCATCTTTTGTCCCGGTCTCATTGGAATGCCTTTTTTGCCGGTTACCTCAGGTGCACCAAACACATATTCAAACTTCTCGCCATTGCTGTAGTCCTCAAGAAGTTTGAGTGTTTTTCTCAGCCTCGGTGTCCAGAGGGTGATTTCATCCAGCGATCCTTTACCCCGTTTCAGTTGTACACCTTTTTCCAGTAATTGATCCCGCTGCATATTGATTAGCTCGGAACGTCTTGCACGACAGATATAGGCAAACTCCATCATCGCTTTCCAGAACGGGTTGGCCAGATAGTAAACGCAGGCGCAGTCTTCATCGCTGACGTACACATCCTGACGGTTCGGTCTTGGCAGGGCTTCGCAATCCAGAGATGGGTTTGGTGGCACACCTTCCAGGTGGCTTCTGCCCCAGCTCCAGGGGCTGGAGATTAATTTGCGGACAATGGCCACGGCCCCGGGTTTATCTGAATACTTTTCATAGAACCGGTTAAGTGATGGCGGGGTGATCAGAGTGAGGGGCACATTACCGAAAGTACCATATCCCTCGACGGGAAATTTTTTTATTTTGGGGGTGTAGAGCCTTTTATTGTACTGCCAGTCTTTGTTTTGGCTTTTGAACTTTTTTGACTCCAGGTATTCATCCAGTAGCCAGCCCAGGGTCTGGTCGGAACTTTTCTCCAGGTTCTCAATGGCCATATAGAGTTTGGACATGGCCATGGTTTCTGGCCCCAATACAATCTCGGCTCCGAATACATTCTTTTTACCAACTCGCCCGTGGTAAGGCTTATAGATGAAGCGTCCTTTACTTCGATAGACGCCATCCGGCAACTGGGCATTCTCTTTTTTGCGTGGTCTTCCCATCAATACATCTCCTACAGGAATTTGAGTGGTTGTTTTTTGGGTTGTTGTGGTTCAGTGCCAATCAATGGCTGGTTAATGGCGGCGTAGGTGGTGACCACCTCGCCATTACGTCCGTAGTAAAACGGTATCCGGTTTTGAATCATCCATTTGATCAGTGCCGTTTTTTGCTTAATGCCTGGCCACTCCATCAGGTCGGGCTGGGAAATGAGCGCATCCATATCGCTGACCCGGTTAAAAGAATTTCAGGATGTCGTACCCCAGAACCGGCTGGGCATTGCTGGTGGTCAGTCGTTTACTGTTCCGGTTGTGGAAGCAGATCTCGGAAGGGTCATACATCAGGCCGTACTGCCAGCCCTTATCGGTGAGCAGGTATTTGCCTCTCTTGCCCTGACCCGTCCATTTGATAATCCTGTGCTTCTCCAGTACTTCCACCACATGCTGACGGCTGCGACCAATAAATTCGCCCAGCTCCACCAGGGAGAAGTAATCGTCCAGTTCGTAGCGGTTGCGTTTGCGCTTTTGTTTTCTTTGCGCAGGCTCGTCATCGCTGTCAGATCCAACCACCGCAGGGTCAGCATAGCGGCAATCCTGATCGATCGATTCAGTTTTGGATTCATCGGGGAGAGCCGGTTGCAAGCGGTCCAGCACGGCCTGATACCATTTCACCTGCTTTACTGGCGCACCACTGTTATGGGCTTTTCCGGTATCAAGGATTTCACAGAGCGGCTGACCCTGGTCGGTAGGTACCCACTGGCTGTCGATCTTGAGCTGGAGTCCTGCAGCTTCCAGCGATTTGTTCACTTGTCGTGGATCCTGGGTAGGAGTCATCATCTGTCCGAGCTGGGTAGGCGTAAACGTCATGGCCTGGACAGGCGCCACCAGTTGTTTCTGCCCCATGGCTTCCAGTGGCGAAAATCCGATCTGGCTTTTCAGTAACCGGTCAGCGGAGAGCAGTTTCTGATTACCGGTAAAGCCCAGTGCTTCTGCAAAGGCAATGGCTTTCAGGGAGGTGGCCATATTGATTTCCAGCAAAGCCTGGGGTGTGGATAACTCTGGTTGATAAATCCCGGGCTTGTGCAACGCAGGCATAGTGTCGTGACGGGCAAGCTGCTTTTCACGCTTATCGTCAATCGCTTCCTGTCTTGCCTGTTTGCCTTCCACTTGTTCATATCCCTCAGGAGTGAGGCGAATAATTCCGGCACGACGGATTTTAAGTTCGGCCTGATCCAGGCTGGTGATAAGGTTGGCGCTTTTATTGGCAGGTACTGTGCTGTCCATAGTCAGTGTCCTTTGATGCTGGCCTGTTGATAACCTGGGTGTTCAGGTTTTCCGCAGGGTGTGGGTTATTGCTTTCAGTGAATATTGGTGATCTTTTGTACTGTCGTATGCTGATCAATTTCCCGGATGCGTTGCAGGATCAGTCCGGTTACCAGCATGGCCTGATCCCGCGCCCGGGGGCTGTGGATACCGACAGTAATGGCGACAATCAGCGTGGTCATTTCAATCAGTACGGTTTCTGCATCCAATAGCTGGCCTTCCATTTCGTCACCGATCCGGTCCGCCAGCATGATTTTTCTTGCCAGTTCCTTTTCCTCCTTTTCCGAGCTGAGACCAGCGGTCTGTTTCTGTTTTATCTCTATGGCCAAGGCCAGATCATCGGGCGTGAGGCTCATTCCGGCTTTCATTAAAACAAGCTCCTTTAAAATGGGATGGAGTCGTCGTAGGAGTCATACTGTTGTGTCTGCATGGGCTGGGGAGTGTGGCCGCCATCCCGGGCGTTGGTGTACTGGTTCTGATGTGTGCCTGGCTGTGGCTGATAATTTTGGGGCTGAGCCTGCTGACCATTGGGGTTCTTTTCCAGAAACAGCAGCTTGCCGTTATGCCCGCTGTACACGACTTCAGTCTGGTAGCGATCCTGACCATTCTGGTCCTGCCATTTACGGGTCTGGAGCTGTCCTTCGATCAGGACTCTGTGGCCTTTGCCCAGATACTGAGCGGCCAGTTCAGCAGGTTTGCCATAGAGAACCACCCGATGCCATTCGGTGCGGGTTTGTTTCTGGCCATCTTTTTTCCAGCTCTCTTCAGTGGCGATGGAAAGAAGGGTTACGGCATTGCCATTGGCGGTGGCTTTGCAGTCCGGGTCTTTGCCCAGCCTGCCAATCAGGGTGACGCGGTTCATGGATGCGACCATCAGGCGATCTCCTTTTCTTCTGGTTTTAGAGAGAGTTGTTGAGCTGGGGTGATCAGTGCGGCACGGCGGATGATCAGTTCGATGCGGTATTCGTTGCCGTGGCGGTCAAAGCGGTAGCAGTCCAGTGAGCCTTTGCCGAGCCACTTTTCCATGGCGTGGATATCGTCGGTCAGAATCTCTTCGGTGACTTCGCCATCGGAGTAGAGCAAGTCGGGTTGATCTTCGCCTTTTTCGATTTCTGTTACCGGTTCGGGCTGTTTGTCAGCTACTTTCTGCCGGGCTTCCTGATTGAGGCGTATTTCAATAATGGCGATCAGGTCGGTTTGCTCTTTATGAAGAAGCACATCCAGATCCGGAAACAGGTAGTCCTTATCAGCTGCCATTTTTCGGTATATCGCCAGATTGTTTTTTACGTCCTGTGCCTGCTGCTTCTGTTCGATCCGAGCCTGTGCCAGCCGGTCATTTACCGAAGACTGCATACTGGCAACACTCTTTTTTCCCTTGATGACTTCCTGAAAATCAGCAGGCGTAACCACGGCGGCGATCCAGCCGGGAGTGAGTTCCGAATTGATCACCTGACGTTCTTTTTCAAGGGTGGTGACGGCTTTCAGAACCATGCTGTCTTTTATATGCTGCTTCTGATGTTTGACCAGCTTGTCCAGCGACTTGCGTTTGCTGGCCATGGCGTCGGTGAGGTGGTCTATGCGGGTAAACAGTTCGGCGATTTCCGGTACCTGGGCAAGCGCGGTTTCTTTGCCGTCCTTCAGTTTCTTTTCCGTCTTTTTGAAAAACTTCACTGCCGATTCGGCATCGGCAAAATCCTGATCGCTGACCAGTTCGGATTTCGCTGAATCAATGCGGTGATGGATCTGCTCTTCAAGTTGGGGCAGATTGGAGTGATTAACCTGACCGTTAAGTTGGATAACCAGGGCGGTAGTATCTTGAATAAGCTCGCCTTCCAGAACCGGAGTGGCTACTGCCGATTCAAATTTGTGCAGATCTTCCTGAAACTGCTTCCATCCAGCGATCAGAGCTTCACGACGATGGTCTTGGGATTCGTAGTAAACATGGCGCAGATTGGCGGAGCTACCATCAGAGCAAACAAACAGAACCCGTTCGGCACCACTGACCAATAGCTGTTGTTCCAACTGCCAGTAATAGGCAGGTTCAATACCTTCTCCTTCGATCTGGGCAACCAGCTTTTCATTCCAGAGCTTGTGCTCGAAGACCAGGTCTTCCACCATGGTCAGCCCGTCGAAGCTGGCCAGCAGAGGTAAACCGTCAATGATGGTGACGCCGGTGGCTGGGAACAGATCCGCTCCGACTATTTTCTCTGCCAACGGTCGGGCTTCTGCTTCGGCCCGATGCCCAGCATCGAATTTCTTCTGCTGAAATGCATTTACCTCTGGGGTGCTGCCTGTTTTCTTCTGATGGAGTAGCTGGTCCCGGCTGAGGTAGGGACTGTCGCCCATCATGGCCGGTGCCTCGCTGGCGGTGAAATAGTTCTGGCGCAGGGCGAGCCATTCAGGCGTGCCCTGTTGGATATCGAGAATGTCCATTTAGTGGCCTCTGGGTTGGATGGCTTTCAGTTGTTGTACTTGTTGTGGGGTGGCTGGAGCTTTGGAATTGATTTTTCGGATGATGCGATCTGCACTCTGTTGGCCGGACTCAATGGATGCCCGCCATTCTGGTAACAGACGCTGGAAGTCTTCATCGGAGTAGTGGTTGTGAACCGGTGACTGGGTCGAGTCATTCATATCGGGCACATAACCATCGGTATCATCATCGGTGCAGGCGACGCCAAGAATCCCGACCAGAGTCTGACGCTTCAGATAAGTCACGGTAGAACCGATCTGTTGCAGGGCGCTTTTGTTGCCGGTGTTATCCACAGGGCCAGTGGCGGTGTTACCGATAGAGTGGCCGGATACATGAGCCAGGTTGCAGGTGATGGTGATCTGTGGCCCATTCTGCTGCTGCTCAAACCAGTAGCTCAGGCCGTAGCGGTGAAGAACTGGCTGAATTGCAGCGACCACATCATCAATGGAGGCGTAGGAGTACTCCATACGACCACCACTTTTAGTATTGAAAGCAGCACTCTTGCTTTTCTTTACTACCGGCATTTCCTGCTGAAACCGGGCAAAGGCTTCATTGAATTGCTGTCGTGCAACAATGGCCTGGCTTTGTTCGTACAGGCTCATCACCCGTTCCAGGGTATCGATGCTGGCATTCTGGGTGATGGCTGACTGCATGATCTGGCCCACTTCAGACAGGGCAGGTGCAGGCTTATCCACAGGCAACACGTCAGCAGATTCCATCAGTTCGGTCTTCTTTTTAGCTGGCATGGCGAAGGGCCTCGTCCCGGTGAATACGGTTTCTGACGGCCAGCACCTGGTCGGCAATTTCCATCCGAAAACTCTTTTCCAATTGGGTTTGATTAGCCACGGCAATAACCTCTTTTGCTGGCGTAGTTAATGACATCCCAGCCGGAGAGCCGGGAGTGTTCGTTGTTGCAGTCATGCACCAGCTGTTTCACGGCTAGCCAGCGGTAGCCCTGCATGAGGTGGAATTCTTCCAGGGTAAGAAAGGTCAGGAAGTTGCCCGGGGTCAGAACGCCAAAACCGGCAATGATGATGGACTTGTGATCTTCGATCTGTGCCTGAATGTGGGTTTCAATCCGTTCCAGTTCGGACTCGATGGTCTCTTCACGGGCTTCCCTGCCGTCAATGGCATTGAGGTGCCGGTTGAGATCGCGGGTGACTGCGTCCATTAAAGATTCCTTATTTTTGTAAATTAAATGTTTTTCATATTTATATAATTGCAAAGTAATACTTTGCAAATGATAAGTGATAATATATTCATATTAATTTGTTGTTATTGATAGTTTTTATAAATATATGGTTTAGGTTTGGTATATCGGGGGTTGTGGTTTGTTTTCTGACACGGGTTCAGGGATGGGTAGCGTAGAGCAGCGGATTCAGTGTTTGCCAGAGTCTTTGCAGATGGCGATAAATAACACGGGAAATGCCGGAAATGTCATAGCTTTTGTAAACTCGATACCCAAAAGCAAAGGGCGACCGCGATTTACCCGAAGTGGTCGATGTTACACACCGGCTGCTACCCGGCAGGCAGAAAATGAAATTCGTTGTTTGGCAAGGCTGCAGCTGAAGAAAATGCTGGCTGGCCCCGTGGGGGTTTTGGTGGTGGCGGTCTTTCCGATTCCATCAAGCTGGTCAGGGACGAAAGCCGGTCAGGCGCAGGCAGGGGGCATCCGCCCGGCGGTGAAGCCGGACTTCGACAATGTCGCCAAGCTGTATTGTGATGCCCTGAACGGGATTCTCTGGGAAGATGACCGGCAAATTGTCGATGGCCGCTGCATCAAGGTCTATGGACAGCAGCCTGGTGTGCTGGTGATTGGCTGGCCGCTATAACAGGAAGCTGACACCGACGGCAGTGCCCTTGTAGATATCCTTGATATCCCCCGCATAGTTAAGATCAAAAGTGCCGTACAGCCGATTGATGAATCGCAGGCTGTGTTGCGACTTGCTGATCGGGTTCCACAGGCGAAGCGAAAGTTCACCGTCGTGTTCTATCAGCAGGATCTTCCCCGGTTCAGGGGCAATTACGGTATCCACCTGAACTTTGGCACCTTTGGGAATACTGATCGCTGTATCGGATGGGGTCTGGTTGACCATGGTGTCGTTTTCCATCCGTAACAGAAAGCTCTTGTGGTCCGACTCAATAATGCAGATGGCCGACTCCGAGAGTACCTGCTGTCGTCTTTCATCGAGTTCATCAAAGAAAGCGCTCGCCTTATCCAGGCTGATGTAGGGGAGGGTTTTCGGGTCCGGCAGCTCTTCGCCGGTCTCCAGCCAGTGAATGGAAACGCCAAGAACGTCAGCGATGGCGATTTTGTTATTCAGCTTTGGATTCCGGGCACCACTCATCCACAAACTGTATGTCCCTTCCGTGCAACCCACGGCGCGGGCGATATCGACATTTTTCAGATTTTGCTCTTGGGCTTTGTTTTTGACCCGGTCTGTCCAGTTTGTCACGTTCTTTTCCAATTACTGTTATTCATTATCCATAAGCAAAATAGTACACGGCTGGGAGCCATTGATTAAGGGCGAGAGTTCGTTTTGATGAGTCGGGCTATTTACAAATAATCTAAAAGCAACGTATTCTCTTAAGAGTCTTTACTTAAGCAAAGGAATAACGATAAAAACCAATCCTCAAGGAAAGATGTGATGAGCCAATCTCAGCCTCATGCTCAGTTCAGAGCATCAGCCAGCCTCTTCGTTCGCACCGCAGGAGGTACCCCATGATCCATACCGACGAACTGGGCATCCCCGACCAGCCACAATGCTGGCAGGACATTCTGTGGCCACTGGCAGGACAGCCCGCCATGCCAACCTCGGCATCACTGTATGAAGAGTTGTGCTGGGAAAATCCGGATATTGATGTGGGCGAACAGTTGTTGAAAGCGTTTCACTACATGATCGATCGTTGGGACCAGCCGGGTGAGGCTAAAAACGTGGTGATCTTTCTGAAAAAGTGGATGAGCCTGAATCAGAAGAATGCCCTGCAGGCGGCGAGGTATTTTCCAAAAGAAGCACCTCTGGCAGGAGGTGACCAATGAAAGAGTTTGGCAAGGTCTCCAGCCAGTTCTGGATCAGTGATGATATTCAGCCGCTGTCAGATAAAGCCAAACTGTTGGCTCTTTACCTGTTGACCACCGGGCACGGAAACCTGATTGGCATCTTCAGGATGCCAAAAGGCTATATGGCGGCAGACCTTGGCTGGGATGAGCCGAGCGTTGAACGAGCGATTGCCGAGCTAACGGCGAGCGGTTTCCTGTTGGCCTCGGAGCAGTGCCAGTACATCTGCATTCCGCAGTTTATGGAACACAACCCTGTGGACAATATTACCCAGATTGATGCTCGCCTGAAGCTGTTGGTGAAACTGCCACAGATGCTGCTGGAAGACTTGCCCGGAGTGCTACCCGTTATCGAGAGGGCAGTTGCGAAAGCCAGTGATTACAAGGGCTCGAAGCAAACCGAAGTGTTGTTGGAAAGCGCTCGGAAGATGCTCGGCAAGTGCTCGGCAGAATCTCGCCCAGAGAATAAGAGAAATAGAGAAGAAGAGAATAAGAGAAATATTTACAAGACATATGTCCGATCTGACGATCGCACGACCCCCAGGACGGGGGAAGTGCCACCAAGTGCCGGGAGCACGACTGGTGCGACCCCCAGGACGGGGGAAGTGCCATCAAGTGCCGGGAGCACGACTGGTGCGACCCCCAGGACGGGGGAAGTACCACAGGCTAAATCGGGCAAGGCTGATTTCTCTGAATCTTTCGAACAGTGGTGGAGCCAGTATCCCAAACGGGAAGGTGACAAGGGCAACAAAACCAAAACCTTTGGGCACTACAAAACACGACTCCGGGAAGGTCATACACCTGAAGCCCTGTTGGGCAACATCCTGAAGTACGCCCGTTACTGTGATGAGACCCAGGTGACGGGTACCCAGTACGTGAAGACCACCACGGCCTACCTGAACAACCCCGACAACGCCAGCAATCCATGGACGGTGAACTATGAAGCCCGGCAGCGAAATTCTGGAAAACTCAGCCTTGTTGAACAGGTCGAACAGGCCAACGCCCATATCCTCCAGCCCGGAGCCTTCAGCGAACAGGGAGCCTTCAGCGCAGAGGGAGCCATCTACGACGTTGAGCCAGAGGGATCTGGTGAATCTGTTCTCGACCATGACGGGCCTGTTCGGCCAGAAGTGGACCAGTGCCTACGGTCTGGCTGATCGCAATGGTGAGTGGCTGAAAACCCTGAATGGGCTGCACCCTGCCCAACTGGAAATTGGGCTCAACCGTGTAAGGTTGGCTGGTAGTGAGTGGCCACCAACTGCGCCAGAATTTCGCAAGCTGTGCCAGCCGATGCCGGAAGAACTTGGGTTGCCCACGCTGGCCAAAGCCTGGCGGGAAGCCAATGAGCATGCCAGTCAACCCGCTCATCACGGCTGGAGCCATCGGGCGGTATACCTGGCAGGCCGGGCAGCAGGTTGGTATGAGCTGCGCAATGCCGGTACTGCGGAAGAGTGCCGGGAGGTGAAGCGTCGGTTCGGTGCGGCTTACCAGGCTTTGGTCAACCGTGAATGCCAGGGCCAGCCGCTGGAAGACCAGTTGTCCATCGAGCACCAGTTCGATCCTGCCATTCACTCGAATCAGCTGGCGAGGGAGAGTATGGCTGAGCAGGGCATTGATCCGCTGGATGGGCAGGGGGCGCGCCAGAAACTGATGGGAATGTTCTGATGAATGGGCTCAGGGATGGCATCTGGCTGGCGGTGGTCTGGGTTGTGCTGGTGATGGTGCTTTGCTGGCACTTTGTGGAGGCAATCTGATGGCGGAGCTGTCATTGCAGAAGGTCTCGGCGCAGATGCTGGTGCCGGTATCGGACGATGACCAGATGTTTATACGACAGCTAAAGACCGGGCAGGTGATTCGGGCAGAGTTTCGCAAGACACGTAACCCGCACTTTCACCGCAAGTTCTTTGCACTGCTGAAGTTGGGCTTTGATCACTTTGAGCCCCAGCCGTGCCGGATGGAAGGAACCGACCAGTGGTTCACGCCGGAGAAAAATTTTGATGAGTTCCGCCGCTGGGTGACGGTTAAGGCTGGATTTTACGATGTGATCGGGTACCCGGATGGAGGCGTTCGGGTCCGTGCCAGAAGCCTGAAGTTTGCAAGCATGAGTCAGGAGGCGTTTGAACAGTTGTACTCCACGGCGGTGGATGTGTTGCTCCAGTTTGTGCTCCATCCGGGACGGGGTTGGAGTCGGCTCAAGGTGGAATCACTGGTGGAGCGAATTATCAATTTTGCGTAGGGGGAAGGAGTCCATGAAATACCTGTCGTTATTTTCGGGGATTGAAGCGGCAACGGTCGCCTGGCATCCGTTAGGCTGGACGCCAGTGGGCTTTGCCGAGATCGAACCATTCCCCTGTGCAGTGCTGGAACACCACTACCCCGATGTACCCAACCTTGGCAGCGTGACGGATATCACGGAAGCTATGATCCGCAAACTCGGCCCCATTGATCTGGTGGTGTTTGGCAGTCCTTGTCAGGATCTGTCGGTGGCCGGCAAACGAAAAGGATTTGACGGTGAACGATCAGGACTCTTCTTCGCAGCAATACAGATTATTCGGTGGGCCAGAAAACACGGCAACTGCCGCTTCGCCCTGTGGGAAAACGTACCCGGCGCCTTCAGCAGTAACCAGGGCAAGGACTTTGCTGAAGTACTGCGATTACTTACTGGCACTGACCAGTCATGCCCCGAGCAGCCTGGCCCAAAAAAGTGGCGGTACGCTGGAGTTTCATTCGGTAAGGAAGGGCTTGTTGAATGGCGGGTGTGTGATGCTCAATTTTATGGAGTACCCCAACGTCGTCGAAGGGTCTTTGCTCTGGCAGATTTTGGAGACTGGACCCGTCGGGAACCGATTCTATTTGAGTCCGAGAGCCTGCTCCGGGATTCTGAACCGGGCGCAGAAGCGTGGGAAGAGCCTGCCGCCAAAGCTGGAGCAGGCGTTGCAGCAAGTGGCCTCACGGGGAAACTGAGTGCTTACGATATGACGGCCTTCGGCCAGTACGGTCCGGGTAAAACATCATCCACATTGAAGCAGCGGGATTACAAAGATGCCACGGATCTGGTGGTGTTCGAGCCCGGTGCCATGTCGCGACTGGGTGGCCACTGGTCATCGGAATTATCACCCTGTCTTCGTGCCCATATGGGCGATAACCATCCGACCATTGCCTTCAATCCGAAGGACGATCCGGTTCATTCCGAAACCGTGGCCATGACGTTACAGGCTCAGGGGAACGGTTTGAGTGCTGCAGTGGCGATACCGATTCATGATCAGGCCACCCGACATTCTGGCAAGCGAGGTGAGCACCAGGACGGGAAAGGAAATGGTCTGGGTATCGGACAGCCTGGTGACCCGATGAACAGATTAACCGCCGGTGATAAACACGCGGTTGCCAGTACCTCCAGCGGTGAAGCCGAGTTAGCCATACGTCGATTGACTCCCATCGAATGTGAACGTTTGCAGGGTTTCCCGGATGGGTACAGCGCTATTCCCTGGAAAAACAAACCGGCAGAAGAGTGTCCTGATGGTCCGAGGTATAAGGCTCTTGGTAACTCTATGGCCGTTCCGGTTATGCGCTGGATTGGAAATCGTATCCAGACCGCGCTGAATTAGGAGGCTGCCATGTACTTTGCTTTGGGACCGGCTCTGATGCGGATCTTTGGAACGCCGGAGCTGATGATAAAAACCGCCAGCTGGCAGCGGGATATCAACGCCGGTTATCGTAAGACAGCGGTTGCACCAGAGCATCGAAGTACCCGGGATGAACGACTGGGTGATGATGGTATTCGTAAGGGCGATCTGCGGGAAAAAATGCAGCCGGAACTTTTTGCTATTCTGACGATCCGGTATGACGATAATCAGGAAAATCGTTCAATTGCATGGCAGCGGGTTCAACACCATTTACGCAGTGATAAACGGTTGCCGAAACCGTTTCGCTGCAATCCGGTACTGCTAAGACTCTGGCTGATGTATGAACTCCAGCACCCGGGGCTGAGGCAGGACAAAGGTAAGATCCAGATCAAGGGCAAGGGGGAGAGCACGGTTTACCGCTGGCAGCAGAAGTGCCGCCAAGTCTGCAATGAACTGATCCGGCTGGCAGAGGATGAGGCTCAGGATCTGCTGGAGCAATCCGGGGTTATCCGGCATGAACCCTATTGACGGCAGGCCAAACTTAAGTGTACTACAATGTAATACACTAAAAAGGAGGTCATGTATGAGTGTATCCAGCGTTCGTCTGAATCAGGATATTGAAGAACCGTTAAACCAATTAGCCAAAGTGTTGAGCCGTAGCCGGAACTATCTTATTAACGAAGCGGTCAGGGAGTACATCAAGAAACACGCCCGTGAAATGCAAGAGTGGGACGAGACCCTGGAAGCACTGGATCAGGTGCGCAGGGGAGATACCGTAGATGGTGACGCCGTGATGGAATGGCTGGAAAGTTGGGGCAGTGATAATGAGCTGGAGGCACCTGAATGAAACTCAGGTTTTCCAGGAGTGCCGTTGATGACCTGAAACGACTGAGACAGTTTATTGCAGAAAAAAATCCGCCTGCGGCACAGCGAATGGCGGAGTATCTGGTCAGGAAAATTAACAACCTGTGTCATCAACCGAACATGGGCGTTCTGGTAGGGGATAAACTGAATCCCCGTTTGCGTGACCTGATCATTAGGGATTACAAGATTCGCTATCTTGCTGACGACCGTGAGGTCTTGATTCTGAAGATATGGCATCAGAAAGAGGCTGATGAGATCAGCCTTGACTCAGAGTGAGAGTAAAAGTACGGTAAAAGCTCATGCTGGGAAAGTTCCCGATAACTTGATTTCCCACTGCTTGAATCCTTCAAAGAAACCCGGCCCTTGTTGCCGGGTTTTCTTTTTTTATCCCTCCAAACTGAACCACTATAAAAAAGGGGCTTCATGTTTCACTTTTCCGCTTCGTCCAGGCGACATTTGTCGACTTGTGATGAGCGGCTTCAGCGTGTCTTCAAAAAAGTGATTGAGCATTACGATTGCACGATTATTTGTGGTCATCGGGGCAAAGCTGCCCAGATGCTGGCGTTTGAAAATGGTCAGTCGCAGTTGCAATGGCCAGACAGTAACCACAATCAGCTGCCCAGCAAGGCGGTGGATGTAATGGCTTATCCCTTGGACTGGTTTGATTATCAACGGTCTGCTCACTTTGCCGGGTATGTGTTGGGGGTTGCTGAGGGTATGGGCATCAAGCTGCGCTGGGGTGGTGACTGGGATCAGGATGGTCAGTTAAAGGATCATCGGTTTAGGGATTACCCACACTTTGAGCTGGTGGACGATGATTAACCTGAACCCAATGGCTGGAATTGCCAAAGCGCTGATGGGTGGGCTTGATGGCTTGTTCACGTCTGATGAAGAGCGAGCCAAAGCTGAACTGTCTTTGAATCACCAGTTGCAACAGCCTCATATTCTCCAGGCATTGGCCAATATCGAAGAAGCCAAACATCCCTCCGTCTTTGTCTCCGGTTGGCGACCCGCTCTTGGTTGGCTCTGTGTGTTTATTCTTGCCTGGACCTGGATTGTTCGTGATGTGGTGATCATCGGACTGATGCTTGTTGATAAGTCTGAAGTGGTTCAACAGTTACCCACAACAGACACCAGCACGGTGATTACTTTGTTGCTCTGTCTACTTGGATTGGGTGGTGCCCGAACCATTGAGAAACTAAAGGGTGTTGCAAGGAGATAGCCATGGGTGATGAAGAACGGTTCAATCGCATTGAGCAGAAGCTGGACGGCATCACCCAGATCCTGCAGACCTTGGCTAAACACGATGAAAGGATGGTGAACTTGGCTCTGAGGGAAAAGCGCAGTGAAGAACGGCTGGACACTATTGAGAAAGCCGTACTCAAAAACTCGACCATCAGCAGTGTGATTCAATGGATCGCTGCCACCACTACCGCAGGCATCATAGCCTTTGCCATCAAACAGCTATTCTAACCATGGCCAACCACAGCAAATACAAACCGGAAATGTGTGATCAGGTGAAGGAGTTGATGAGCACCGGTTTAAGCCGAAAGGCTACCGCTACGGAAATGGGGATCAGCTATAACACGTTTCTGTCATATATGGACAAGTATGAGGAATTTGCTGAGGCCGTGGCTCAGGCAGATGTTCTGGCTGAAGTATTTTGGGAAGAAAAATACATGCAGGGAGCATTGGGGCTTAACAAGGATGTTTCACCAGCCATGTTGATTATGTATATGAAAAACCGTTACCACTGGCGGGATCGCCATGAGCAGACTGTGGTAGCGGAAAAGATACCGACGCTGGACGAATGGCTGGAAGAAAAAGACGGGTAAAGCCAGCCCGGGAACGGCTGTTGACTGAGTTTCAGTATGAAAAAAATACTGAGGTCATTCTGGAGAGCACTGCTAACGGCGTCGGTGGTGTGTTTTATGATTATGTTATGGACGCTGATGCTGGGCGCGGTGATTTTGAACTGGTGTTTATACCTTGGTTCTGGCAGGACGAATACCGTGCCGAAGTCCCCCAGGAGTTCACGACAGATGCCGACGAACGATACCTGAAACAGACTTACGATCTGGATGATGGGCAGCTGCAGTGGCGACGCCAGAAAATCTATGAGCTGAAATCCGAAGACAAGTTCAAGCAGGAATACCCCTGCAATATTCAGGAAGCGTTTCTGTTCTCTGGTCGCCCTGTCTTTGATCCCAAACATACTGAAGCGGCTAAACAGGAATGCTATTCATCCAAATGGCAGTGTGAGTTAACACCCAATGGCTTGAACCGGAAGAAACCGGGATTACTGAACATCTGGTACCCAGTGGAGGGAAGTCAGCAGTATGTCATTGGTTGCGATGTTGCTGAGGGATTAGCTCCCATCAATGACAAACACAAGCACGGTGATTATTCATCCATCGACGTATTGGATCGTTCCGGTTATCAGGTTGCCCACTGGTCTGGCCATGTGGCACCGGATGATCTGGGCAAGATGCTTAACCATCTGGGGCGTTACTACAACAATGCCCTGACTGGTGTGGAGAGAAACAACCACGGCCTGACCACCATCACCAAACTGAAAGACCTGAAGTATCCCAATCTCTATATGGAAACCACGGTGGACCAGCGCACCCAGAAACGCACCAAGCGGATCGGCTGGCTGACCACGACCAAATCAAAACCATTAATGATTGATCACCTGGCTGCATTGCTCAGGGATGGTGATGCGGGGATTTGCAACGTAGAGACGGTAAAGGAGTGCCAGACCTACGTCATTGAAGACAACGGAGCCACTAATGCCCAGGAAGGTTGCTTCGATGATCGAGTGATCAGTTATGCGATCGCCCAGCAAATGGTGCTGAAGCTGCCACGGCGCAAGATCAATATCAATGAGCTGAAGTATCGGGCTCCAGGGAAATCTGCTTACTAATGGAGCGGACAATTATTCTCTTTACTCAGCTGGTGGTGGGGTACTGGCCAGCCATTATGGCCGGACACCGTTTTGAGTGGCTGCGACGCAGAGGCAAGAAGGTCAGGTAATGGAACACGGATTGGTGATGGTGGCCACCCCGGATGAGGTGACTCAGGCGGAGCTGGACTCTTCTCTGGACAAGGAGCGTCGCGAACAAGCGGTGCGTGATGCTTTTGCCTCGGATCTCTATAGCCGCTGGCAGGGTTACCGGGAGGCCCGGCGGGAAGTGGAAGATGAGTGGCTGGATGCGTTGCGGGCGGTAAAGGGTGAATACGGTCCCGAGCAAGAAAAGGTGATGGAGCAGCAGCAGGCCTTGAGCCGGGTGTTTATCAAGATCACTGCCACCAAAGTCAATGCTGCCTACTCACGACTTATTGATCTGCTGTTTCAGAATGTGGATTCCTTTTGGGATATTGTTCCCAGTCCACTGTCTGATATTCCTGCCGCCATTAAGCAGCAGATCCGGATGATGGCTATTCAGGAACTATTGCCATATCGACTTGATCCCCGAACCCGAAACCAACTCATCCAGGAACGTAACGATGAAATGGAGCGGGAACTGATGGCGGAAGCATTGGAAAAGGCCAATACCGCTGCCATGAAGATGAAGCGTTTGATCAAGGACTATCTGATTAATGCCAACGCACTTACCGAAATCAAAAAAATGGTTCGTGAGCAGGTAACCCTGGGAACCGGTTGCATCAAGGTAGCCACTCTGAATATTCGGAACCATGAGAAGTGGGAAAGTGAAGGTGACGAATGGAAACTCAACGAGCACCAGAGCATTGAGCCGGATATTGAATGGGCCAGTGTCTTTGATCTGTTTCCGGATCCTTATTCCCATGATCCAGGCAAGCCGAACGATCTGTTTCGACGCCATGTTCTAACCAAACATGAGTTCAGAGAATTAGCAGGTAGCCCCGGGTTTGAACAGGACACCATTCACGCCATTCTGATGGAGTCTCCCCAGGGTAATCATGTTCCTGAAGATTATGAGCGAGAGCTGCGAAACATTAACAACAATGATGAGCAGTACGTTACGCCCCAGCGTTTTGATGTGCTGGAGTACTGGGGGCCGGTAGATGGCCAGCAGCTGATGGAGTATGGCGTTACCGATATTGATGAGCAGGCAGAGTACCAGGCCAATATCTGGATCTGCGATGGCCGGATGATTATGGCACGGCTCAATCCGCTGAAGCCGGAAGCGATCCCCTACAAGTTTGTTCCCTACGAAAGTGTACTGCATCGGTTCTGGGGTATCGGCATCCCCTACATGATGAACGACAGTCAGGATGTAATGAACTCCACCGGCAGAGCCCTGCTGGATAATGCAGCCCTGACCGCTGGTCCCATGTTTCAAATGGATGTAAGCAAATTTCCGGAAGGCATGAGCCTGGAAGATGCCAAGAAGATCTATCCCTATCGACTCTGGTTTTATGATGGCGAGGCTGGTGAAGGGCCGATGATTCAGGCCATCAATATTCAAAGTAACCAGAAGGATCTGTCCGGCATCTTTGAAATGTTCCGTAGATTTGCAGATGAAGAAACGTCACTCCCCAGTTACACCCATGGCGAACAGACCCAGAGCCTGAACAAAACCGCGAGCGGTATGAGCATGCTGATGACTGCGGCCAACGTGGCCCTGAAAAGTGCGGTGAAAAATATAGACGACTACGCAACCGTTCCCCTGATCGACAGTCTGTTTAATTTCGCTATGCGTTGGAGTGATAGCGAAGATGCCAAGCGGGGTGATCTGGATGTGGTGGCCATGGGCAGTGCTTCGCTGGTTGCCAAAGAGCTGCAGTCAGAACGGATGATGAATGCCCTGAACGTCAGTATGAATCCGGTGTTGGGTCCCATGACTGACCATCGCTATCTGTATAACGAATACCTGAAATCCCTGGATATTGATCCGGATAAAGCCCTGAGACCCGAGGAAGAACTCTATGCCCAATCCCATGCACCTGAAGCCGCAGGAGGCGGAAGCCGTTCTGACGGTGAGCAATCGTCCGGAGTACGAAGTGGTGGAGGAGTATCTTCTGCGCCGACGCAAGTTGCTGCTGGAGAAACTGGCAACGTGCCAGGATTCAACCAATTTGCGCGTCCTGCAGGGTAGAGTGCAGGAGTTGGATGACATTATCGCCTTGCAGCTCAGGGCAGCGACGTATTTGAAACAGCAGTAAAAACCAATCCGCTTCGGCGGTTTTTTTATGCCCAGGGATGGGCGGTATGCCGGTAACGCATGGAGCGGTTACCGGTGAATGCCTGAAATATGTGGATAAGCCCAGGCCCCACAAGATCAGGTTAAACCAAATGTGGACAAGCCTCAGCGCCCCACAGGGAGAGTGAAGATGGCAATCGATGCCGAACAGTTGGATCAGGAAACTGACGCCGAACTTGCAGCCCTTATGGGTCTAAATACGGAAGCCCCTGCCGCTTTTGTACAACAAGAGAACGAGCAGGACAAGCAGACCGACCAGAACCCGCCCGCTGATAAGTTACCCCCGCTACCTGCACCGGAGCCGGAAGCGACTGACGAAGAGTCAGAGCCGCCTGCCCCCACATCTCGTGAAGAGAGCGGTGAAGACTGGCAGGACAAGTACACCAAAGCGGAAGAGTCCCGCAAGAATGCCCATGCCCTGATGACCCGAGCGACGCAAAAAGCCGCTGATCTGGAGCGCAGCAATACGGAGCTTCAGCAACAGATGGCTTTGCTGCAGGCCAAAGTGGATCTGCTCAGTCAGCAGAGTCTGAGTCAGCCGAACCAACCCAGTAGCGAACCAGAGCCGTCTGATCAGTTTCAGGAACTCCGTAAGGATTACCAGGAACTGGATCCGGTGTTTAACAAGCTGGATGAGTCAGAACAGCTCAACCGGAGACTGGAGCAGCGGCTGGTGGCTATTGAGAAGGCACGGCAGGAGCAGGAGGCGAAGCAGGCCTGGCAGGTATTCTGGAGCAAGTTGCGCAGTCTTCATCCTGATGTGGAGCAGATCTCTGCCAGTGAGGACTTTAAAGGCTGGTTTGCACGACAAACGGCTGATGTTCAGGAGCTGAGTCGTGTCAGCCCATTAGGGGCAGCGCAGGTCATGAGTCTCTATAAAGAGGCTGCCGGTCTGAATAAGCCTGCGCCCAAACCTGCACCTGATCCAGCGCAAAAAATGCAGCAGGCAAAACAGATGAGCGAACCGCCGGTGCGGTCCCGCTCGAAACCGACCACTCAGGGTCGCCAACCGGCAATGACACTGGACCAGATTGCGGCCATGCCGCAGAAAGAGTTTAACGACAATGAAGAAAAACTCGATGAAATTCTGGCCCAGTGGATCAAGCAGGGAGGCAGGCTCTAATCGTTTCTCGAAAGAGATTCAAGGGATCTGAATCATGGCAACGACCACGTTTCCAACGGGGGCTATGGCAAATGCCCTGTCCGTTATTTATTCCAAAAAGCTCAACGCGAAGTTCTATAAACGAACTGTGTTGTCGGCTATCTGCAACACCAACTGGGAAGGTGAGATCCAGTCGGAAGGCTCCAAGGTAGTGATCCGTACCCGCCCCGATATTACGGTAGCGGATTATGACCGTGCCGTGGGGGTTGAGTATCAGGATCTGGAACCACCCAAGGTGGAAATGCCCATCGACAAGACCAAGTACTACGCCTTTATTGATGACTATATCCAGAGTGTCCAGTCCAATATCGAGCTGATCAACGAGTCTTCTGCTGATGCAGCAGAAAACGTGAAGATCGCAGTAGACGGCGATGTACTTGGGAATATCTATACCGATGTCCATCCAGATAACAAGATCGACGGCGGTGGTACCGGCGTGGTTGTGGATAAGTCCAATGTGCTGGATTACATCGTCGATATGGGCACCCTGCTGGACGAGAAGAACATTCCCGAGTCCGGCCGCTGGCTGGTACTGCCACCCTGGGTGTGCGGCATGATCAAGAAGTCCGAGCTGAAGGATGCTTCGCTGGCCGGAGATGGTACCTCCATCATGCGAAATGGCCGCCTGGGCATCATTGATCGGTTCACGCTTTATTGCAGCAACAACCTGGCCACTGCTTCCGGTGTTACCCAGTGCATGGCTGGGGTGAAGGACTTCGCCGGATTTGCTTCGCAGTTTATCAAGCATGAAAGCCTGACGCTGGAGAAGCACTTCGGCATGGGGCATCGTGGTCTGCAGGTATACGGCTATAAGGTATTGAAGCCTGATGCAGGTGTGCTGCTGGCTGCCAAACGCTCTTAACTTTTTTTTGAACCACAAAGTCACAAAGACACGGAGGAAAAGACAAAAAGCTTTTCTTTGTGTCTTCGTGTCTCTTGTGCCCTATGGGTATTGTGGTGACAAGTTTTTCATGGAGATACTAAAACATGGCCTTTGATCTGGAGACCTGCCGCAGCAAGGATGAACTTGAATCCGTCGCCCGGCAGATGTTTAACGTGGAGCTGGACAAGCGCAAGAAGCTGGATGATCTAAAAGATGAAGTTCGCTTACTGATGAATGGTGATGATCTGCTGGAAAAGCCAGAAGAGCCGGAGGAGCCGACAACTTCATCCAAGGCCGGGAAAAAGCCTCTGCAGTTTGTACTGAACAAGAACACCAATAGCGTCTTTATCTACAACCCCAAGCTGAAGAAACGAATGGGGGTAGATCTGGAGTTCTGTGACCAGCAGGGTAACCGGCTATAAGGTATGAAGGTTATCGCCATCATCCAGCGGGTGCGCAACCTGCTTCAGGACAACACAGCTGTGCCACGTTGGACTAACAGTGACCTGCAGGATGCTTATAACGAAGCGCTACTGGCCGTGGTGCAGAACCGGCCAGACGTGAACTCGCAGCTACTGGCCTTTACCTGTCAGGCACAGGCTGTGCAGTCGCTGCCCCCCGGCACGTACCGGCTGCTGGATATTGTGGATAACCCGGCAGCAGGCCCAGAGTTATCTGGCCATGTTTGCCAATGATCTGGGGCTGAAATGGAACGTGGATCAAATGTTCCGGCAGATGCTTCAGGGTAAGATCGAGGGTTAGTGCTTATGTTTGTTGTGCTTTTTTCGGCAGTAGTCCCAGAGTTGGAAAGTCACTGTCGCACCGAAAATAACCGCAGCCATAATAGCCATCGTCAGAGATAGTGGGTCAAGGTCAAACATTGAATAACTCCTTAATGTTTATTCTTTTTCCGCTTTCTGATGTGGTATTCCACCCAGACGATGCAAGCGAGTAGCGGGATACCAAACAACGCAGTCATTAACAGATATTGATCGCCTACGGTCATAGTGTGCTCTCCAGTCGGTGCCCCAGGTAGATAAGTCCGATTGCTATTGAAGCTCCAAAAAATAGCAGTTCTTCCAGATTGTTCGGGGTATTAATGAGAGGCCCTATCAGGCAGAGGCCACAAGGCAGTTTCACTAGATCATGGCAGAGCTTTGCCAGATTTTCACGTTGTTTATCGTTCATCCAATTACACCTTTGATTTTTATTCGGACGTTTCCCAAGGACAGCATAGCCCATGAAACTGGATGCCTACCTTTCCCGCATACGCCCGTATGTCAAAGGCTGCCCGGATCAGGTGATCAAGAACTACCTGATCATTACCCTGCGGGACATTTGCCACCGAGCCAATATCTGGCGACACCATGACAAGCTGTTTATGGTCAAGGGGATCAAGGATTACGACCTGACCGCACCTGCTGGCAGCGACATCGCTACGGTGCAGAATATCTTGCGCGAAGACGGCACCCGACTGGAAAGCCGTGACCTTCTGCCCCCTTATCTTTCTGCCGGAACCCCTTACTACTACCGCCATGTTGAAACCACTGCCCTGCACGTTGCCCCGATCCCGGACAAGGACGCCATGCACGACATTGAGCTGACCCTGATGCCTGCCTTTGAAGCGACAGAGATACCGGACGATGTGGGCAACCTGACCCTTGAGTTTGCCTGCTGGGGCGTACTGGCCGACCTGCAAATGATGCCCGATGAACCCTGGACGAACCCGCAGCTCAGTGAGGTGAACCGGCAGAAGTATGAGAAGGAACTCAACCGTAAGCGTATCCGTGGTTTGGTGGGGGTCAGCGGTGGCGAGCAATCGGTGACGAGAAGGAGATTTGTCTGATGGCCATGCCAACCGAAAAGCAACTGCCCGCCTTTTTACGGGGAGACAGTTATGCCATCCCGATAGCGTTCGAGGGGGATGATGGCCAGCTTCAGGACCTGACCGGCTGGAAGCTGATCTTTACCCTGAAATTTAACCGGATGCAGCCGGACGACGATGCCGTACTGCAAAAACGGATGACGGTATCCGGTTCGACGGCGGTGATGTACCTGGCACCGGAAGACACCAACGAGCTGACACCTTACCGCTACGAATACGATTTGCAGTTGATTACCCCGGATGGCAGTGCCGTATCGACCATCGCTATCGGTAAGGTGGAGATTCAGTCCGGGGTTACCCACGCACTTGGATAGGAGAAACAGGTATGACCACTGAAGCCACCGTTGTGACCAACATAGTCAATGATGTGGCCGTTGTTGCAGCCTTGCAGCAAAAGATTACCGCAGACCGGCTTGCCATTGAACAGGCGATAGCCAACGGCCTGCCGCTGATCAATAGTGCTTCAGACCGGGCTGATACATTGTCCAGCTCGTTGTGGGGCATGACCACGGAAAACCGGCAGATCAACACGGACATTACCCAGCGATATAACGAGATCAAAAGCTGGCACGATGCCCACGACGCCGACAAGTTGCAACTGACCACCCTGAAACAGGAAATGGTGGTCTTGCATCAATCGGTGGAGGACTCTGTGAATCAGAATGCCCCCACCAGTCTGGATGGTGGTAGTTTCTAGGAGGCTGTCCGAGAATAGCGCCCGTAGCGAGGATGGCAGAAAATTGAGGATAAAAATTTCGTTTTGTGAGGTGAATAGCGGGGCTATTTGCCGAACAAAACGGAATTTTTAGACCAATTTGCTGCCACCGCAGTAGGGCAGTCTATTCTCGGACAGCCTCCTAGCCACTGTCTTTTATTAAACGCCTGAGACAGGAGTGTCCATTATGGCAACGAAAATCCAGATCAAACGCAGTACAACAACTGCAAAACCGAGTTTTCTATCCCCCGGAGAGCTGGCTTACTCGGAGGCTTCAGACAAGCTGTATATTGGTGTTGACGGTGCCGGTATCGACACGATTGGTGGTAAGGATTTCACCGACACAGTGACCGATTTGACCACCAACATGCGCAACTACCTGCCTGCTGCCACAGCCTCGCAGTTTGGAGCCATTAAAATAGGCACTGGCCTGTCAATTGATGGCAGTGGTGTGGTGTCGGCCACCGGAGGCAGTGCGCAAGGATTGACGGAATCTGAGGTGGATGCACGGGTTCAGCTTGGCGTTGATTCTATTGTTGCTGGTGCTCCTGCCGCACTGAATACCCTTAACGAACTGGCCGAAGCGCTAAATGATGACGCCAATGCCGTCACCAGTCTGACTTCCCAGGTCTCTGGCAAGATGTCCAAAAGCCAGAACCTGGCGGATCTGACTAACGCCACCACTGCCCGAAGCAATCTGGGGCTGGGTACCATAGCGCTTCAGAACTCAGCCAGTGTCAGTATCACAGGCGGTTCTATTGATGGTGTCACTCTGGATGGTGGCACCTTCTGATCCGGTAGTAACAAAAGGAATGGGCCTGTGTCTAACACCAGCAAACTGAAAAGCTCGGCTACGCCGGGCAAGGTGCCACTGGCCTCTGACCTTGCGTCGGGGGAGGTGGCGATCAATACCGCTGATGGCAGGTTGTATGCACTGGTAGGTGGTGTGGTTACATCACTCACCCTCCGGGACTGGAGCGAGCTTGCCGGTAAACCTGCTACCTTCACCCCTTCAGACCATACCCAGAGCATCGCCTCGGTGGATGGTCTTCAGACCATCATTAGCGACCTGACTGCCCGCATAGCGGCTTTGGAAAGTCAGGGTAATAACGCCGATGGTATGAAACTACTGAGTACCGAAACGCTCACCAACGGCACGGAATTTATTTTTGACAGCCTGATGGATGACACCGTGTACGGTTCCTACTTGTTGGTATTGAACAATGTCACTATCAGTGACACTGATTTTGTTGGAAAGTATATGGGCTTATCCATTCAGCAAAGTGCCGGAGGGGGATTCTGGGATGGTTATGGTGCATTCAGAATGAAAGTGCTGGCCAATGACGGGTCAACGACTCCAGTGGCCAAAGAGTATCTTGGCCTGCGACTAATGGACGACACCTTTGACTCAATAAATATCTCTGGTCAGATCAACATCACACCAGGAGGTAATGGACTGGGCGCGATCACCGGTCATCTGCAAACCGGTAATGGCATCCCTTATTTGTACGCCACGATGTCAGCGGAATGGGGTGGAACCATGCACGGAATAAAACTGTTTGCCAGTGTGGCTGACAAGCTGTCCGGTTCGGTTTCCCTGTATGGCTTGAAAAAGTAAACGCCCATGAAACTGGACATCACTTCTTTTACCGGCGAGGTCCCCTGGCTCGACAGCCATCTGCTTGAAGACACCCAGGCAGAGGCCGCCATTGACTGTCGGTTGACCAATGGCAGCTTGCGAGCCTACTACGCTCCTGCCGATGAACAGGCCCTGAACGCAACGCCGCAGTCCATCTACCTCTATCGCAACGAAGGCAGCCGGTACTGGTTTGACTGGACCACGGACGTGGACGTGATCCGTTCCCCGGTGGCCGACGATCCTAATAACCGGGTTTACTACACCGGCACGGTGAAAGGGCCCCGCTACACCGATAACGGCCTGGCCCTGAGTGGTGGCAGTGACTATCCGGTCAATGATCATCAGCTTGGACTGCCGGAACCGGACGTGGCCCCCGTGGTGACGCTCAGTGGTACAGCGCTGGACGATGCTGAAGAAGTGGATGCCGAAACCCGTTTCTATACCTACACCTGGGTGGACGAAAACGGACGGGAAGGGCCGCCATCGCTGCCCTCCGGTGAGATTGTGGTGAAGCCCGGTGAAACGGTGGATATTACCGTGGGTGCCGGTCCCGGTGCCGTGGACCTGAATATCACCCATTACCGGATTTACACCAGCACCCAGATCGGCGTGTATCAGCTTTGCACCCAGATCAACAACGCCGGAACAGTGGCCACCGATACCCCCGTAGGTGTCACCACTGTGGTGGATCAAACGCCGTTGGACCAACGGGGCGGCATCCTGAAAACCATCGGCTGGATAGCGCCACCCAACAACCTGCAAGGCATGGTGGTGCTGCCCGGTGGCGTGGCGGCAGGGTTCTCTGGCAAGGAGCTGATGTTCAGTGAGCCTTACCATTTGTACGCATGGCCAGCAGCCTACCGGCTGGCGGTGGAGTATGACATTCAGTCACTGGCAGTGGCCGCCAACAGTGTGATCATTGTCACGGACGGTTATCCCTATGTGGCCTTTGGCACAGAACCCAGTGCCATGACCCTGGAACGGCTTGATACGGCACACGCCTGCATCAGCAAACGCAGCATGGTGGATATGGGGGATATGGCCCTGTATGCCTCCCCCGATGGTCTGGTGCGGATCGCTGGCGGCCGGGCAGAGTTGATGACCCGCAATATCATCAACCCGGAAGACTGGCGGCAACGGTTCAAGCCACAGACTATCCATGCCTGCTTCCATGATGGCCGGTACTTTGGTTTTTATGGGGACAGTGCTGACTCTGCTGACGAAAAGGGCGGCTTTATCTTTAGCCCAGACAGCGGCACCTTTACCGAGCTCGGCACATACGCTGATGCCTGTTACCGTGATCTTCAGGACGACAGCCTGTATCTGGCCATTGGCAATACCATCAAAGCGTGGGACAAAGGCGCTGCGCTGATGCCCTATCGGTGGCGCAGCAAGGTGTTCCAGGGTAAGCCTGCCCTGTTCAGTTCGGCAAGGATCATGGCCGACAGTTATACCGATCTGGTGTTTCGGGTGTTTCGGGATGAACAGCAAATTCTGGAACTGCCGGTCACGTCTGACCGGGGCTTCCGGTTACCCGCAGGCCGGGGCAGTCGCTGGCAGTTTGAGTTGGCAGGGACCGATACGGTGACTGCCCTGATTGTGGCCAGCTCAATGGCAGAGCTTTAGTAGTGAAACCGGCAGGCAGCAATGATCAGTCGGGCATCTGTGGCCTGATAAACCAGCCGGTGTTCATCGCTGATCCGCCGTGACCAGAACCCCTGCCAGTTACCTTTCAGCGGCTCGGGTTTGCCAATACCCTTAAATGGGTCGCGCAGACACTCGGTTATTAGTTTATTGATGCGCTTCAGGGTTTTCCGGTCCTGCTCCTGCCAGTACAGGTAATCGTTCCAGGCATTGTGTGACCAGCAAAGCAGTCGGTGCTTATCGGTCATCCAGCAATCCCCGTTCCATGACCTGCCCGGTCCTGATCTGCTCAATGGAGTCGTTCAGGTGTTGGGCGTTGGCCGGGGATGACATCAGGTGCAGGGTTTCCATCAGGCTGTTGTAGCTGTCCAGCGACATTACAACAGCATCCTGACCGTCACGGCGATGAATCAGGGTTTCACTGGCATCCTCTGCCACCTGATCAAGAACGGATTTCAGATTGTTCCGGGCTTCGGAATAGGACACGACTTTCATGGTTTATCCATTGTGTTAATTGTTCAATTAGTTGGACAAGTATAGACAGAGTATTCTCTATGGCCAAATTTCCCGTGCTGCCGACCAGCGTAGACCGCTACGTGCGTGAGTTCCTGAACCGCCTGGCCGGTCGCAGCGGCAATGCCGGAGACAAGGCAGTGCTGCACAGCGAGCTGGCTGAGCTGGGACTGGCCAAAGAAATAGGCCAGCGGTTAAGTTTGCCTGCCTCTGCCGTGGGTTCCATTACTGATACCCTGAAACCGGTTCAGCCAGAAATCACGGTCCCGGTAGAGGGTGATGGAGATAGTGGCGTAACAGCGCCGGATGCACCCACCGCTGCCATGGGCCTGTCCACCAACGGCATTTTTGGTGCCGTAATCCTGCAATGGGATGCCCCGGCCTACAACGGTCATAGCCACACCGAAGTGTGGCGAGCACAGATAGATGACCGGGCACAGGCTTCTCTGGTCCATGAAGCCAATGGCAGCCGCTATACCGATGTCACCGGCAACACCACCCTGCACTATTACTGGGTGCGCCACGTCAACAGTGGCGGCCAGGTGGGCGGTTTTAACGCACTGGCCGGAACAGCAGGGCAGGGAACGGCCATTATTAATCTGACCGATCTGATGCTGGAAAGCCCGGAGCTTTCAGAACAGCCATTTTCGGTGCGCAATATCGGCACCGAAGCAGAGCCGGAGTATGTGCTGATCTTTAACGGCTATCTGGCGGTGAACGGGTCGGTAAATATCAGCCAGCTTCAGTCCGGTGAATTGCAAAACGGCACGGCACTGACGGTTGGCCAAGGCTCTATAGAGCTGAGTACCGGCAGCGATGGGTTTGGCCAGATGGTGATTACCGGCAGTGGCGGTATCGCCACTAACGACTATCTGGTGCTGAAACAAGGCCGAATCGAGTCCTATATCTACACCGCCAGGGCCGGTCACGTTCGGTATAAAGAGGTGCGCCGGACGGAAAGCGGCGTCGGCAGAAATGGTCAGGCAGTGATCGTTCCCGCGTATTTTAAAATCCAGCCCACCATTAACCTCTTATCCCCGCGACATTACCGTCTGTAACGCTGATTATCCTGACCAGTCCCAGCGGCTGGAACTCTACCACACCACTCCCCAGCCCTATGGCCTTATTGAAGGTGCGTGGGTGTTTTTTCCCTATGCCCGACTGCTGCTGGCCGATGGCAGCAAGACCGAGGCCAACGGCAAAATTTATCAGGGAGCTGGCAACAACGCGCAATGGTTTGCTTACGACACTGATCAGGTAAAAAAGGTGACGGTGAAAGGGCGTGTTGCCAGCAGTCGGTCCACTGGCAGTGGCGGCACCTGGCAGAACCGTAAAGTCACCATGACCCTGAAGTATCGCCCGGACAACAGGGACTGGATTGATGGCGAGTCGGTCACCGTGGACATTGACCAGTTCACTACTCATGACCTCGAAATCAGCCAGACCCTGACCCAGGGAAATTATGACGTGGGTGTGCAATTTTTTGCTGAAGACCGTGAGGGCACCTTCAACAGTGGTGAAGTCACCTACGACTACAAAAATGAGGATTGGGTAGGCAACGACTGGCAGAAAACGCTCAGTCCCAACGGTTCTGCACAGACAGTACGCCATAATATTGCGATCAATAACCCGGCACTGACTGGCTGGGAAATCACCAAAATCCTGTTTTTCGCCAGGGTGGATATACGACTGGAGATCAGAAACCTCTATCTCTATGAAAGTAAGGTCTGGGGAAACGATATTGCCAAAGGTCGGGCGAGAGTGCGCATCCCTGACGATGTAGGTGGCTACAACACTTACGAAAAAACCACCTCCAACAACACCTTCTACTGGGACACCACGGCTTATGACCTTGGTGCCACCGATGCCAGCATTTCAGATGCCATTATCCACTGGACCGCTACCGGCGAATAAACAGGAGAATAATCATGGGCATATCACGATCACAAGGCTTCACCCGTGTAGGGATGCCTGACTCAGGCAACAGTTACGGACTGACCGGCAACAACGCCTACCAGAAAAGTCTGGATCAGATGGGGAGTTTCAACACGTTTTCCCTGGGCTCCGGCAGCCGTCACTTTGGGCAAGGAGGCAATGCCCAACCGGGAATGCCCGACATCGCCCCCCGCTATGCCTACGATGATCAGGACGGCAAGTATCAACTGAATATCGACGCTGCAACTGATGCAGCAGACACTCTCAAGGAATACGGTGACAAGCTGTTTGATGTGTTCGACAACTACCAGACCAATTTCCAGTACCTGGGGGACAACGCGACGGTATCCAATGCCCAGCTCCAGAGCCGGTTGGGGGAAGCCAGTAGCGACTATCAGGCCAACGCCGACCTGCAACAGGCCGAGTATGAACGGGATATGCGCCGGATGGGCGTAAACCCCAATTCAGCACGGTTTGCCGGGTTTGGTACCAGTAATGCCCTTCATAAGGCTGCCGGGTTGTCGGCTATCCAGAACCAGGTGCGGGACACCGCCAGGGAGGAAAGCTGGAATCGTAACCTGGACGTGGCAGAACTGGGACTGGACACCGCCAGGACCGCCACCGATGGGGTCAGCAGTGCCACCAGTGTCTACAAGCTGGCAGCGGATATGTTCACGGATAACAAGATCAAGTATGACCAGCTTAACGAAGCGGCCCGTCAGTACGACCTTGGTTACGGATTTAAGCAGGACGAGATGAAACTGGCGGCGCAGAACCAGGCATTCAACCAGGCATTCAACCAGGCGCAGCAGCGGTGGCAGAACGGGTTGGTACAGAAATACGACAATAACGGCAAATGGAATTACAGCGAGTCGTTTGGATACGAGTATTAATTCACGGAGGAACACCATGTATATCGGATCGGATGGCAGAGTCTATCAGAACAAATTCGAGTCACTGGGCCATGGCACCAAAATGCCCGGTTACGCTGAAGAACAGCACGCCATCAACCAGCGCCTTGGCGATCTAGCCAGGCGACAGCAGGAATACAATGGGCAAGAACAGCAACAGGCATTGACCCAGCAATCCATCGACAAGAACGATACCGACCTGTTCTATGACCGCCAGCAGCAGCACGATGAACTGGTCAACCGGCAGTACGGGATCGGTCAGACCGGCAGGCAGTCACCCATGCCGCCAGCACCGCAAGGCAGTCAGACCGGTTATGGTATGCCCATGGAGAGAAAGGAAACGGTGGTCAGCCCGCTGACGCAGGATGCCGGTAAGCTGAACCGGATGCTGCAAAAGTACCATCAGGGGCAGGACCCACGGGATGCAGAGGATGCTATTAATTTTATCAACCAGCACCCCGGTATTAAGGCCGGTAACGTATCCTCCATCCAAATGAACCACAGCGACCGCAACGAAGACCCGCTGGTCAGCCTGCTCAGTGACAACGGTGATCCGGTCAAGCAGTTCTATCTCAGCTCCCTGTCCAACCTGAACAACTTTGCCGGTCAACGGCAGCAGACCTACGACCCCGGCAACAAGGGCGGCAGCGATGTCGGGAAATTGATGGAGCAGCTTATGCCCATGGCCGAAGCCATGGCTACCCAGTCACTGGCCGATCAGAACCTGAAACCGGAAGAACTGTCCATGCTCAAACCCCCAGCCGTGCGAGCCGCACTGGACCAGTTGATGAAGCCCTACCAGCCCAGCAACCCCGGTTATCAGAATGGACCAACGCAATACCAGAACGATAACCCGGACTTTGACCTGTTTGGTCCCAGGGAGACAGAGGCGGCTCCCAAAGAAAAAACCTATCAGGATGTCATTGATGAACTGGTTGGAGCACCGCCGCCACCTTCTGGCGTACCATCAACCTCTGTTCCAAAACGGGGTTATGGCCATAACCCCGGCTCCTATCCCATGCGCAGGGCTCCCGGCACTTTCCTCGACTTCAACCCCGTTTATGGTCGCTAACTGACCACCGATCACCGATCACCGACCACCGACCACTGTCACGGACGACCCTATGAACTGGCACGATTTTATTGCGACGCCCGCCTACCAGCAGGCCAATGACGCCGAACGGGAGCAACAGCGCCAGCAGTACTGGCAGCAGCATATTGCCCCCCATGTACCGGATGAACACTACGTAGACGCCTACCTCCAGTTTAACCAGCGCACCAGGCCACGGGGCAACCCGGACAGCGGTGTGCTCGGTGATATGGGCGATGCCTTTTTGCACGGTGCTTATCAGGGCTCTGCCGATCTGGTGTCCGGTGTTGACCGGGTGTTTGGTGGCAATGGTCAGAATGCCCCGGCTAACTGGTTGCGCAAAAAGGCCGAGCAGCAGATTGATGATATGTCTCCCTCTGCCAGTCAGGCGTTGCAGGGCTTTAATATTGGCACCCAACCCGATGGCCGTTTTGGTTTCAGTGACCAGAGTACGTGGGCCGGTGCCGGTCTGGGTATTGTCTCCGGTCTGGGTTCCCTGATCCCTTCCATGATCCCCGGTGGTGCCGTAGGCCGGGGCTTGAGTCTGGGAGGCAAGGCGCTGGCCGGTGTCGGCAACAAGGCACTGACCGCCGGTGCAGGCAGGGCCGCCAGCGTGGGAACACTGGCCGAAGCCCGTGGCGTACAGGGACTCGCCAATACCATCGACAAGGTAGGCAATCATACCGGCTATGGACTGACCGGCGGTGCCATGATCGGTGGCTCGGCGGCAGAAGGCGCAAAAAATACCATCCTGAATCTCGGCTATGAGGACCTGAAAGACAATCCCCGGTTCCAGGAACTTTATCAGCAGACCTATGAACAGGCCGGGGGCGGCGATACCCGTGAGCCCTTTGAGCAAGCCAAGGCACTGCTGGCCGAAGAAGCGGCACAGGCTGCTTTCCTGCCGGGCGCAGGGGTTGGGGCATTGTCCATGGGCATCGGTGGGCCTGCCCTGGAAAACATTATCCTGAAAAACGCTGGCACCCGTGGCACCAATGCCCTGAAAGGGTTGCTGACTGAAGGAACCCAGGAGTTCGGTGAAGGCTACGGCCAGCAGATGGCCGAGAACTATGGCCAGCAGCAGGCCGGTCAGAATGTCGGCCTGACCGATAATGCCCTGGGGCAGGCCGTGACCGGTATGGTCATCGGTGGTCCGGTGGGTGGCCTGGTGGGTGGCCTTGGCCGGGTACGGAACCCGGAACAGGTCAGTGCCACTCAGGAAAAACTGAACGACTTAATGAGTCAGAACCAGACCCTGCAAGACCAGATGCAGGAGCCCAGCGCCGACCAGACCATGCTGGCAGAGCAACTGCGGCAGAACTCGATGGCCATTGCCAATCTGGAGAGCTGGTTGCAGCATCATGGCGAACAGGTGCCGCAGGCCGAAGCCGAAGCACAGGCCGCACCGGAAGGCTGGGCAGATCATCACGAAGGCTATACCGACCCATTGACCGGGCAGTACCACCCGCCCGATCCGAAAATGGAAGTTCCTACAGGGTGGGATGACCATAACCCGAATGATCCTCCCGGTGGTGGCGGTGTGTCCGACAACCCGAATGCAGGGCCGCAGGACTTTAGTCATTACGACCAGCCAGCCTATGGACGCAGGCAATCCCGTCAGAGTCAGCCACAACAAGAGCAGCAGCCACCGTTGCTTGGAACGGAAAACGCCATTTATGTCGAACCCAACAGTCCGGCCCAGCGAGGCGAAACCACCTTTACCGGCCCTGGCTTTGAGCAGCAGACCAATGCGCCCTACCCAACCGGCACCACAACCCGCACAACAGCCACCGCAGCAACTGGGCTATTCGCCCACCGACTTTACCGGCAACCGCCATGGCACCGTGTCTGCCGATGCTGAAGCCGTACAGCAGGACAGCCAGCAGCGCCGCCGTGATCAGATCGACAAGGCCCCCGGCCAGCACCCTGGCTCCCCGGAGTATACCGGCAACCCCGATCAGGACCTGACCAGCTACACCGAACGGATGAACAGCCTGAACCGGCTGTTCCGTTCGTTCAACTGGCGCAAAGGGGATACCGGCAAGAAGCGCCGCGTCCGCAGACTGATCGAGAACCAGCGCAATCTGGAAATGAAAGCCCGTAAAGGTGGCCGGGGCTTTACGCCGACCTCCATGCAAGAGGCACTGGCCAACCTGAAGGCCATGGTAGAAAGCGGGGAAGGTATCCGTTTTGAACGGGAAGTGCAGGCCATCGAGGCTCGCCAGCGGCAGGAAGGGATGCGACTCACTCCGCAGCAGAAGTCGGGGACACCCTCTGGAAAAAAGCCGGTACTGGGCAAGGCCGACGAAACGGTGATGGCCGATGAACGGGAAGTCAGCACACAGTATGCCCTCTATGAGCAGTCCGACCTGATCACCAGCCACAACGACACCGGCAGGGTCAACCCGGACTACCCGGCAGAACTGCAACCCAGGGACCGGGCAAGGCAGGCCAGTGAAACCCAGATCCGGGGTATTGCCAGCAAGCTGAACCCGAAGAAGCTCGGCGCTAACCCGCTGGCCAGCAGTGGCGCGCCGATCATCGGCAGTGACCGGGTGGTGGAAAGCGGCAATGGCCGGGTATCTGCGATCCGCAAGGCATACCGCCTTTATGGGGACCGGGCTGAAGCCTACCGCCAGTACCTGAAGGACAACGCCGAGGCCTTTGGCCTGAAGCCGGAGGCTATTGACGGCTTCAAAGAACCGGTACTGGTGCGCCAACGTCAGGGCAAGCTCGATACCGAAGACCGGGTATCCTTTACCAAGGAGGCCAATAAGCCCGAAACCGCTACGATGTCTCCGGCGGAAAAAGCCAAGCTGGACGCCAGCCGTATTACCCAGGAAGACCTTAACCACTTCGATACCGATGGCACGGGCGACTTGCTGCACCGCAGCAATGACACCTTTCTTGCCCGGTTCGCTGACCGGCTCGGTGATGAATCCGCAGAGCTGAAGACCAGAGAGGGTCACTGGAATAAACAGATGCGCGACCGGGTAGAGTCGGCCCTGTTTATGAAAGCCTACGATGATGAACGGTTGAGCAGCCTGTTTGCCGAGGACGACAAACCGGACCTGAAGAACCTGATCAAGTCGCTGGCTATGGCAGCACCGCACTTTGCCAGGGCCAAAGGTATAGATCCTGAGCTCGGTAACTATGGCGTGATCGAATCCTTGGTGGAAGCCAGCAGGATTCTGCAAGACAGTCGCAACCGTGGCCAGTCGGTGGGCGAGATTCTGGACCAGCGTTCCCTGCTGGAAAGTTTTAGCCCGGAAACGGAACTGTTCGCCCGCTGGCTCGATGCCAACCTGAACAAGTCAAAGCAGGTGGGGCAGGCACTCTCTGAGCTGGCCAGCCAGATTGAGCAGTACCTCCAGAAGCAGGGGCAGGCCGGTGGGGATATGTTTGGCAGCGAAGAGGCTACGCTGAATGATCTGATCGACCAGACCAACCAACAACTGGAGAGAGAGTATGGCGACAAGAGCACTCCGATCAAGGACCCGAAAACGACCCGGCAAACCGGACCTGTTCAAGATGCTGAAGGCAGCAACGGGAAAGGTGAACCGGGAGAATCCACAGGGCGAGCAACTGAGTCTGCCAGAGAAGCCCAAAGGGATGAAGTAGACGACCTGCTGGATGCCGTTGACGATGGTACGCTGGACAGCGATGAATGGATGGATGATGACTTTGCGGGGATTGAGGAAGAAGGCGGTAAATACAATTCCCGCAATGCGCCCCACTACTCGGTGCCTGGGATCAAGAGTCTGGGCGGTGCAGAACGGGCGGCCGTCAAGCGGTATCTGGATGGACGGGAGGATAAGGCCGGTATTGTCGCGCGGCTGAAGAAGCTGGCCGATACGCCGTGGGCAAGGAAGACCGTGCAGTCCATATTGATCCGTCAGACCATTGATGATCTGGTGGTTGGGCGGGAGGTGGATTACCGGTCGCTGTTGTCGGAAAAAAACAACGCCTCAATGCTCAAGGATTTAAAAGAGGGGGGTGAAGTTGGACTATGGCGCTATCTACATAGGGAAGACCTGTTAGGTCATGCCGGGAAGCCAGAAAACAGCATTAACGGCAGTTTTGTGGATTGCCTGCCTAGCCGTGACTGCGCCTCATTCTGCTACGCTACCAAGGGTAATTACCGATTCAGTAACCCGCTGATCAAGTCGGAGCTGGTGAATTGGGCCGTAGAGACCGACCCGGTAAGAGCTGCCAATATTGCCTCAAACAATTACAAGGCCACTGCTGAGTATTATCAGAATAAAGCCCTGCGAATGTTTGATATGGGCGATGGCTCCATGGCGTGGCTGCCCTTTATCAAAGAGATGAACAAGGAAGGTATTCGCCTCCAGATATTCAGCAAGAACCCGGACTTTCTGAAGCAGGTGCCAGAGGTGAACTGGCGAGCCCTGTCGGTGGATAACAGCAATTTTGAACTGGCAGCACAACATCCTGACCTGGAACTGGCAGTGGTATTTGACGGCCAGCAGAACGGTATCGACTTTGTACGGTCTAACCTTGACCGGATACTGGTAATACTGCCCATTAAACACGGGCAAAAAGTGTTGGGCGATAAGGCCACCCTGCGCCGTATGCTGGGGCTGGACGCAATGAAAAGGGTCTGCCCTATTGATGGCGGCTGGAAAAAGATCAAGCACCCTACCGAGCCAAAGAAAAACTTTAACTGTACCTCTTGCGACAAATACGGAGGAATGGGTTGCTTCCATGGCAATGTCACCAGCAAGTTAATGAAGGCTGCCACAGCAGACCCCCATGATAAAAACCTGAAACAACTGAAAGAGGAAATAGAGAATGACCCTGACAAATTCGGAGGCAAAGAGAGCGCGGCAGAGTTGCTTGGAAACCTGGGCAAAATCCGATCTGCGCTACGGGCATCTGTTGACTCCAGAGCAGAAGAAGCAGATGCAGGCAGCAAGGGACAAGATACTGAAGGCACAATCCGACTTCGACAAATTGATGAACCAGGGGGCAGATACCGAGCCGGAGAAAACGAACAACAAAGCGGAGTAGAAGAACGTAAGCGCCGTGGCAAAAAATCGAATCTGGAAGACGCCGGTCAGAAAGACCTGTTCGCCTCCCCTGATCTGTCCGGTGAAGAACGCAAGCAGCAAATCATCGAGAACCAGCGTGTTCTGGTTAAGCACGTTGAAACCGGCACCATAAGGGCAGGCACCGACACCATCCACACCCACAACGACCTTGCCCACTTTATCGCCCCGATCCGCAAGCTGGCGCAGGAGGAAATGTACGCCATTGTGCTTGATGGCAACGACAAGGTAATTAATGTCATCAAGCACAGCAAAGGGCAGAAAGCCTCTGCCTCCGTGTCACCCTGGACACTGGCCGGTGCAGTGGTTGCCACACCGGATGCCAAAAGCGTCTGGTTTGCCCATAACCATCCGTCCGGTGATCCTGAGCCAAGTACCTCCGATGTGCATATTACCCACAGCCTGAACGAGGTGCTGGACGGCAGTGGCATAATAAATATGGGTCATGCTGTGGTGGGTATCACCGGCCACGCCAGGATTATGGATGCCGATGGCACGGTGCAGACGGGAACGGTGGCACCTAAGCGCATGGCGCGCAATCAAGCATTCCCGATTACCGAACGGCGACTGCGCTTTAACCGGCCTCACATCAATTTCAGCTCACCGGAAACGGTGCGACCCTTTCTGGATACGATCAGTGGCAATGCCGTGGTGTTGCTGGACAGCAAATACAATGTCACTGGCGTCCTGCCATTGTCGGACAGCGACCTGAAGACCCTGAGACACCCTACGGATAACCCGGCGGCTGCCCGGATTATGACGGCACTGGACAGCACTAACAGTTCGTCGGTCATCCTGAAAAGCAGTGGTTCACCACTGGCCATGAAAGGCACCCGGAACCTGATCAACTTTTTCAACCGGGGCGACCGGATTAATGTGCTGGATCACTTTACCGGCAAGGAGGGTGATTACCAGTCAGCCGCTGAACAAGGCTTCCCCGACCTGAACGAGGGAGGCTCCTTCTACGCCCTGCGCAAAGACACCAACGCCAAAGGCATCCAGTCCGGCCCACTGCGGCTGAAGCTGAAGCCGCTGGAGCAGAAACTGGGTCAGGCCATCCATGTATTGCAGTCTGAAACCGAACTGCCCTCACACCTTTACCAGACAGTCATCAGCGACAAGGCACAAGGCCGGGTGCGGGGCCTGTTTGACCCGGACTCGGGCGATACCTACCTGATCGCTGCCAACCTGGACAATGTGGGCGAGGCAACCCGTACCGTCCTCCATGAACTGGTAGGCCATAAAGGCGTCCGTGGTTTGCTGGGCAAGCGGCTGGATACCGTGCTCGATGAAATCCACCGGGATATGAGCGACCGGCTGAAGCAGGCACTGGCCAAACGCTACGCCCGGCAGATGGAAGGCAAGAGCGAAGTGGAAGCCAACCGGATCGTTGCCGAGGAATACCTGGCACACCTGGCGGAGAAAGACCCGAAAAACGGCCTGTTGACCAAAGTGGTCAGCATGATCCGCAATGCCCTGCGCCGGTTGTTCCCCAACATCAAGTGGACCGATGCCGATGCAGTGGAGCTGCTCAGTGCTGCCCGTGGGCATCTGAAGCGAAATGGCAGCTTTAATCCCAACGGTCCGAAAGGCAACCGCTATAACGATGCTGGCCGTGCGCCCACTTTTTACTCTGCCGTAGAGCGCAGTGCCGCCGCAGTGAAGTCGGACAAGCTGCCTGCCCAGAGCTGGCTGAATGCCATCAAGAAAGGCGACTTTGTTCAGGATGAGGAGATCAGATGGCTGGGTCTGGATCTATGGCTCGATAGCAAGCAAGGAGAAAAGCTCAGTAAATCTGATGTACTGTCGTTTATCCGCGAGAATGAGGTCAGCATCGCAGAAGACCTGGCGACTTCAAATACCGCAGCCAATGAAGAAGAGCTGGAAGAGCGTCTGGATGATATGCGTCGACGGTTTATTAATGAGCGTATCGGCGATTATGAGCACGGTTACCATCTGGATGAAATAGAAAACGCCCTGAACACTGCCAGGGAGGTGCTATGGGACAGCGAATATGAATACAACTATGACGAACTGAAAGATCGCTACGAGCACGAAGCCCTGGACGACCATGAGATAGAAAGCCTGCTGGATGAGGACGGCAATCTTATTGCATCTGCTCTCCATGAAGAAGCCACCTGGAGAGCCAATAACAGCATCGAAAATACCGACAGCAAAGAGCTGGTCACCGATCACGTCAGCTATCAGGAAAAAGAAGAAGCGGCACTGGCCGTCTGGGAAGATGAGCGGGAAAGTGATGCCCGGGATGATCTGGAGGCTGAGCTTCGTGATGAGGCCGGTGTCCGTTACCGGGAGTACACCATGGCCGGAGGGGAAGACTACTCCGAACTGATTCTTACCCTGGAAGACAACCGCACGATTATTCCCTCAGACCCTGACCAGAGAAACCGGAACCCGCTGGCTCATGTACGATTTCAGTCGTTTAATCAAAATATTCATGGGCGAAACGAGAAGATCCTGTTTATTGATGAGGTGCAAAGCGACTGGCATCAGGACGGGCGGGCTATCGGCTATCAGACTCCGGAAGCTGCGAGGCAACATCAGCAACATGGGAACCGGATCGCAGAATTGAAAAAAGAGAAGGCCAAAAAGACCGATGAAGAACAGGCCGTGGTCACCCGGCTTTACCAGGCCAAAGACAAACGGGATGAACTGTACGAACGGCTGTCGGATGAAGAAGGCTGGAATGACTGGGGTGATGAAGAACTCAGGGAAACACTGCAAACCGAAATCGATCAGACCATCAGCACCATTGAGGAACTGACCCATCGCAAGGCCCGGTTACTGGATGAACTGAAAGCGCTGGAGCAAGAACTCCAGTCTCTCCATAGCGGCAAGGCACCCAATATTCACCGTATGGTGCCCGACGCTCCGCTGAAAGAGAACTGGCCCAACCTGATTATGAAACGGATGATCCGCCATGCTGCTGAACAAGGCTTTGACCGGATCGCCTGGACCAGTGCCATGCAACAGGTGGAACGGTATCCCGGTCTGGGTCAGGTGGTTCGGGAATTGCGGGTATATCCCCGGCTGAATAAAGAAGGCGTCGTGCAAGGTTTTGAGCTGGAAGCCAAAGACCGCAATGGAGTCACCCGCAGTATGGTGGCACCCGAGTCGTCACTGGCAGACTAAGTAGTTGGCCAAATGGAATCGTATATTTCTGGCTAAGTGGGCAGTTACTATGCAAGGCGCAACGTAGGGAGCATAGCCGTAGCTATGTGACCGGAGTTGCAACGCCGCAGAGTGACTGCCCACTTAGCCAGAAATATATGATTTCATTTGGTTAACTACTTATATCGGGCATCGTCTGGCGGAACTGGCCCGGGAGAAAACCAGAGACGTTTATGAAACGCTGAAACAGGAGCGCAGCCAGTGGTTAGCAGAGCAGGATGTTGACGATGAGCAGAAACGCTGGTTTCTTCGGGCTGCCAATGGCGATGCCCTATACACCCAGGATGATGAGTTTCTGTATTTCAACTCCGAAGCTGAGGCGATTCACCAGATTGATCAGACGGTATTTGCCGAGCATAGCGAAGAGTTCACCCTGGAAGGTATGAATGAAGTGGTGGGTAAGGATGGCAAGGGTATGCGTGAGTTCTACGACAAGCGCCTTGCCAATTACATGAAGAAATACACCAGGAAATGGGGAGCGAAGCTGGAACCCATTGAGATGGCGTTCCATCAGGAAAAGTATCCCTATGATAATAAGCAGGACAAGGTGTGGTCCGTGACCGTCACCGACAAAATGCGCGACTCGGTACTGAAGGATGGCCAGCCGCTCTTTTCCCTGAAAGATGACCCCCAGGGATGGGGGAAATCCCACCAAGCGCTGGGAGCGCGACTGGGACAAAAAGATCAGAAGCCCGACAACTCCCCCCGCTATGCCCTGAAAGATATACCCGACGATGTGCTGTCAGTGATCAAAGATATCCATGGCGGTATCAATCCAAAAAGTAAGCTGGACCGGCTAAAAGAGCAGTGGGATTCCCGCACCCTGGTTGAACATATCCAGCGGTGGCAGGTAGAAGCCAATCAGGGAATATTGAACCGTTTTGCCATTGTTGAGCACAATGAAAAACAGTTGAATGATGGCAAGTTGCTGGATGCTGCCCTGTCCGCCAGCAAAGCAGCGTACCTGAGCCGGAACTCGGACAGTGTCACAGAAGCGGTGCTGTTTAAAGGCACGCCGATGCTGAAAGACGGCAGTGTGATAATAAAGCCCAACAGCCAGGGGATTGTGGAGGTGTTTACCCCGGTGGCCGAGCGGGGCGAACTGGAAACCCAGGAGGTCTGGGCAGGCAGTATCCGGGCGAGGCGGATTATCGATGAAGACAAGGCCGCCAGGGCCAAAGGCAATCAGTTGCTGATCCGGGGGCAGGCCATGAAAGAGACTCTGGATGCGATTGCTCCCGATGAGTATCAAGGAGGGCGCTCTGCCTGGAACCGTGATCGCAAGCAGATGGAGAAAGACCTGAAACTGGGTAAGGATCTGAATCAGCAGAGCAGGGAGAATCTGTACGACGAACAGAAGATAAAAACCATCCAGAACTGGGTAGACACTCAGCCGCAGCTGAAAGCCCGGTTCAATAAAGTAAAAGACAGCTATCAGGCTCACAATAAAGACCTGCTGGACTTTATGGAGGCTGCCGGTCTGCTGAATAAGGACGTTCGCAAACTGTTTGAAACCGACGACTACCTGCCCTTCCATCGGGTACATGACCTGGAAGCGAAGGAGCAGGATGGAGGTCGCATCAAAAGAGGATTATCCGGTCAGAAGTCAGGAATCCGGAAACTCACCGGTGGCGTCGAAAAGATCGCACCACTGGAAGCGATGGTTCGCAATACCCGGGCGATGATCGATGCCGCTTTCAAGAACATTGCCCAACAGCGCATTGTGGAGGATGGGGTGCGCCTGGGTGCGTTGGAAAAGGTGGAAGCTGCTTTCACCATGACTGATCAGGAAGTGGTTGAACGACTGCGGGATATGGAGCTGGATACCAACCTGACACCGACCCAAATGCGTCGCTGGAAGGCCCTGTTAAGCGCCTATGTGGAACCGGGCAATGGCGTGGTCAGCGTATCGGTTAACGGTAAGCTGGAATATTATCAGACCAAAGACCCACTGTTGTATGCCGCCATTCAGGATCTGGGCGCACCGGCCCATAACGCCTTTGAGAAGCTGATTGGGTTCCCTCGCAAGGTGCTCACCACAGGGGTAACCTCACTGCCGGATTTTTGGCTGCGCAACCTGTTCAGGGATACCCTGTCCACGGCGGTGCATATTGCCCCGGAGGTAAACGACAAACCATTGAAGCTGAATCCGGTGGCCGGTGCGGTCAGAGGTTTCCGAAAGTCATTAAAGGAAGATGAAACCCGTTGGGCGCTGGCCATGGGTGGCGGCATGAGCGGCAGCGGCTATTACACCATCAATTCGGATAATGTCCGCAAAAAACTGTCACCGGAAGAGCGGAAGCGAATCATTAACCGCCCCGGACAGTTGTGGGATTTGTGGAAAGGGTTCGGTTCCCGTTTTGAAAACGCCAACCGGTTGCACGTCTATGAGCGTGCCATCGAACAGGGCGGTTCCACTGCCGAAGCAGCCTTCCAGTCTCTGGATGTATTGAACTTCACCCGCAGCGGCCAGTGGCCATTGATCCGGTTTATGGTGAACTCCATTCCGTTTTTTAACTCTCTGTTGCAGGGAGTTAACCGGCTGTGGCGGGGAGTTAACCGGCTGTGGCGGGGCATCAAGCCGGGTAATACCTGGGATTTGTCGTCCTTTTCCGGTTCGGTGATTTTCCGTGGCCTCCTTTACGGCATGGCCGCCTGGGCATTGATGAAACACTACGAGGACGATGACCGATACAAAGAACTGACCAATGATGACAAGCTGGGGTATCACCACTTCTGGATCGGAGAAGGCAAGGAGGGCCATTACCGGATACCCAAGCCCTTCGAAGTGGGCGCCATCTTTGCCACCCTGCCGGAGATTATCACCCAGAGCCTGGATGGCCATGAGGATATGAAGTGGACCAGGGATATGATGTACGGGCTGGTGATGAATATCTTTAATCTTGACCCCATCCCGCAAATCATCAAGCCAATCTGGGAAGTGTCCGAAAACCGGGACCGCTTCCGTGACCGGCCCATTCTCCCCATGCGCTTGCAGGACCTGAAGCCAGAGGCACAGTACGATCCTTACACCAGCGACACCCTGAAAGAGCTGGTGCAGTGGATACCAGAAGAAGCGCCGGACTGGATGCGTTCCCCCAAAAAGCTGGAGCATCTGATCAGGGGCTATTTCGGGTCGCTGGGCAGTTATACCCTGATGGCCGCCGATGCCATGACCCGAAAAGCAACGGGTGCCGCCGACAAACCAACACCCACTCTGCAAGACAACCCATTACTGGGCAGCTTTGTGCGAGACAAGGTGACCAACCGTAACCGTTACACCGATGAACTGCACGAGATGACGGTGGACATTAACGAGATCGCCAACAGCATCAAACGCTACCAGGAATCCGGCAAAGTCCAACGAGCCAAAGATCAGGAGCAGTCTGCCGCCGCAAAGCTGAAGCATAAGGCAGGACTCCAGAAGGCGAGTCGGGAGATAAACAAGCTGAGAAAAGAAGTGCGCCGGGTGATGGAAGACCGGTCGATGAACTCTGAAACTAAACGGCAACAACTGAATACTCTGCACGAGCGGATCAACCAGTTATCAATAAATGCGGTAAAGCGTTACCAGCAACCCTTTCACTGATCAGCCTGTTTTTTCTCCTGCTCTTCGGATGCCTGATCGCGAGTACCTTTGACGGAGGTCATCACCGCCTCAGACTCATCCCGTGAGAGCTGCAGAACATGAAAGAGGAGAGAAACCAGCTGAGAGACCTTGGCGAGCCAAATGTTCCTTTTGTTCATAATATACGTCCATTTATTGTAATTGTAATTATTGGCCGTGTAAGAAGTGTAAAATATGGGCATCGGCTGCATCCTGCCAAACAAATACCACTGTAAACTGTTCGATGGTACTATTTTATGCCTATGCAACTAGACATTGAGTGTCTTTCAAAAAAGCGTTACCCGACTATTCCTGAAAATGTCTGGATGGGCGGTAGCGTCGTTGCGGATCAGGAAAGTGTTGCAATGTTTTTTTGATTTAAGGCATTGGGTAGGACAAGCATAAAGCCGATTTTTTCTGGTCAAGAAAATGTAGTGTGTAAAAACCAAGACCCCACCGTTTTCCCAATGGTTCAGGTAATTAAAATGAACGACACCCATAGTAAAGTTATCGGTTATGTACTTTGGATTTTCGGTTTTCTTGGCGCTCACCGCTTTTATTATGGCAAACCGGTAACAGGGACTATCTGGTTGTTCACCCTTGGTCTCTTTGGCATAGGCTGGCTGATCGATCTTTTCCTCATCCCTGCAATGGATCGGGAAGCGGATTTTCGTTTCCATAGTGGCCAGTATGATTACTCTGTTACATGGATATTGCTGGCATTCCTTGGTGTATTCGGCGTCCACCGTATGTACCTGGGGAAATGGATATCCGGAATTTTGTATTTGTTTACCATTGGCTTTGTTGGCCTTGGTGTTATTTACGATTTTTGGACGTTAAACGACCAAGTCTCAATTAAAAACAGTGCGAATAATTCTGCATCACAAAACTGAAAAAGTGGGTTGAAAATTTTAGGGCAAGAATTTAGAGGTAGGTTTTTAACCTTGGATTCGTTCAAGATTCAAGACTCGACCCCGGTTTCTGCGGTTTCTGCGGTTTCTGCGGTTTCTGCAGTAAAAGTTAGTTCGTATATACAGAAAATCAACTGAATGGTTAATCTGTTGTTTTGAATGAAAATAAAGCAATCTTTAATCACACGGGTTGCTTGACCGAAAAATATACGAATTACAAAATACGAATCAGAAGATATAGCCTATAGAATGCAGAACGTTATGTAAGTCCCGCTGTATGGGGGGGTATCGGCTGGTACGTATATCGAATCTACAGTATGTTATGCGAAACTGATTCGTGTAACCCACTTTCACCACCAAAATAACGTAATCATTTGATTTTGAAGCATATATTCTATTCGAATATATGGTTGGCACGATTTTTAATCGTTTAAAATCAAAATGTTACCAAGGGGTGGTGAAGGTCGGGTGTAAACGACTGTTATGTGGCCTAAGTCAACACCAGAGTAAAAACATGAAGTTAAGAATAAATATTGTTGATGCTTTTGCAGAAGAAAGATTTAAAGGAAATTCAGCTGCTGTCATCATCTCTGAAAAGTGGCTATCTGAACAGTTGATGCAATCGATTGCCACAGAGAATAATCTGTCAGAAACAGCATATTTGGTTAAAGCAGGCGATGAAAGCTACGCTATTCGGTGGTTCTCTCCGATTACAGAAATTGACTTTTGTGGTCATGCAACGCTTGCATCAGCCTCAGTTATTTTCAGTGACAATCCAGAAATCACTGAGATAATATTTTCAGCTGAAGCAATTGGAAAAATGATCATCACAAAAACGGACGATGGTTATATTCAGATGAATTTCCCAAACAGAAAACCATCTATCCCTGAGAATGTTCCAGCAGAGCTACTTAACGGATTATCGATCAAACCGTCAAAAGTATTGTTAAACGGTCAAGCATATTTTGCTGTCTATGAGAATGAAAGTGATGTTCGCAATGTAGCCCAAAACAAAGAAAAACTTGAACAGCTCGCTCCATACGATGTTGTAGTTACGGCTCCTGGAAAGGAGTATGATTTTGTATCAAGGTATTTCTGGCCTGCAAACGGTGGCGATGAAGATCCAGTTACAGGGTCAATCCACACTGGTCTTGCCCCATACTGGTCAGAGCAGCTTGGTAAAACACAACTTCTTGCATATCAAGCATCAAAGCGTGGTGGTGTTGTATCTTGTCGCGTAACTGAAGATAGGGTTTATATATCAGGTAAAGCTGTGCATTATCTCGAAGGTTTCATCAGCATCTGAGCGCATCGGCCACATAACAAGAGCATCCAGCGGACGGCGCTAGCCGCGCACCCGCTTATGCAGGCGTTATGCCCTTGGTGCACACATCAAAATATATTCAAAATTGATCGGTATTAATTATGGGAAAGCAATTTGAAAAGTTGTCAATTGAACAGAAAAAATTTATATCAGATCAAAAGATGTTTTTTGTTGGCACAGCGGCAAGTACTGGAAAAGTGAATATCTCACCAAAAGGGATGGATTCTTTTCGTGTTCTCGATGAAAAAACTGTCTTGTGGTTGAACTTGACTGGGAGTGGAAATGAAACTTCTGCTCATGTGCAAGAACTCCCGAGAATGACAATCATGTTTTGTGCGTTCACAGGAAAACCTGAGATTCTGAGGCTTTATGGGAAAGCAGAAGTCCTGCACAAAGGTAATTCGAAATGGTCTGAATATCTTGAGCTATTCTCTTCACCGATTGGTGCAAGACAACTTTTCATTCTCAACATAGAGTTAGTTCAATCGTCTTGTGGTTTTTCTGTACCACTTTATGAATATCAACAAGATAGAAAAACACTTTTAAAGTGGGCGACGAATAAAGGTCAAGAAGGCATTGAAGAATATTGGAATGATAGAAATCAAACTAGCCTTGACGGGAAACCAACAAACATTAAAGAATTGAGTAAAACTTCAACAGGCATAACAAGAGCATCCAGCGGACGGCGCTAGACGCGCCGCCGCTTATGCAGGCGTTATACGGCGCGAAAATAACAAAATTCGAGGATTATAATGGAACATATTCCCAAACCTTTTTGGTACGTAACTTGTCTTTGTATGCTAATCATCACGTGTTTGACATCTTATTTGGCAGTAAAGTCAAATAACATATCTATTGAGTATGCAGATGCAAAGATAAAAATCGAAAGCGAAAAAGTAAAAGTCAGTGCAGAAAAAAATGAAATTTTAAGAATAAAAAATGAATTAAAGATAATCAATGAAAAATTAATTGCCAGAGAATATGAAATTATTTCATATCAGAATAGGATTACTGATTTAACTAAATCATCACAAAAAGACACGAATACGAAAGATTACTCAGAAATCTTAAAAAAGTTACAGCCAGAGTTGATCTATCAACCTAAACGAGAAGTTATAGTAACACCTGAAGACTTTGAGAAGATAAATACAGATCTTAACAAAATTAATCTTGATTACTCCCCAATTTATCAGCAGTAGCCGTATAAATCGGGTAAGGGCCGGTCTTTCTCCAACCCTCCCCACAGCACCCGGCATGCGGGTCCGCACCGGGCGGTTCAAAAAAAAATGGGGTCAGGTCTTGATTCTTGACATTAGTTTCGATGGCCCGATCAAGGTTCAAGACCTGACCCCGCGACCATGTGACCCCGCGACCATGACCCCGCGACCCATCTGACCCCGCGACCCTGGACCCCGCGACCCTGCGCTTGCCAGATTAGCCGGTTCAAGTACGCAATTTAGTAGATCATGGTTCAAAGCTGGTCAAAGATTCTGTCGCCAGGTACGGTGAGTC
>NZ_JBLYZG010000029.1:0-67047 GCF_049310245.1 Endozoicomonas sp. ALB115
CTACAGATGTGCGGAAATCGCGTTATATCATGCGCTTGGCAAGTTACCTGAACCGGAAATGACCCACAGATTTTACTGACGAGGCCTTTTTTCCGTTTTGACCCGGTTGGTGATCGTATGCCAGGTAGCGTGAAAAAAATGTTGGTTATGTGAAAATCGTCTATATTCAGTCTGCATTGCTGACCGGTAAAAGACTGGAAAGATAATATAAAAGCGCACGTTGCCCTTGAGCTGGATAAGAAAGAGCTGAGCCAAGGGGAGTAATACGGGCAAGGGGGGGGGTACTGTTTCATATAGTTGTGGCAGAAGCAACCCAAAACAGTGTGCTGCTTAATTTGGTCCAGCAACTCAGATAAACGAACAAACAACCCGGCTATCAAAGTTTCCAACTCCAGCCAAGGCTGCAATCATTGAGAGGATAAAATCCAGAGGCGGAATATTTCCTGTCGTATAGTAAAACCAGGCTGCTCAGCGATATTGGGCAACTGAGAGTGATGCACGTCAGTAGTTTTTTAATTAAACTGAAGTGCTCATCTTGTTCAGCCTTGGTAATCTGAATTTTTAAGACTTGATGCCCAGTGAATAAATCTTATTAATGGTTTTTTGAGTTAAACAGCCTGACTTAATCAAACCAGTGATGATGTTAGTTATTGGTTGACAGATGCCTTTACAAAACATGAACGCTGACTTAAGCAAATCTTCACTGTGGGGTACTTTTTTTCCAGGGTTGAAGTTTAAATCAAGGATATCCGGGTTTGACCTAAAAACAGTGTACAGCATGTCAGGGTTGAGGTTACTTTTTAATAATATACCTTCAATCTTTTCAATAGTTTTTTCGTTCCGTGGTACCCAGGTATTGTTTTTTTTGATTTCTTTATAAACGGCCTTTTGCCAGCTTGACCAATCTGACTTAATCACTTTGTTCGGATTCTTGCCGAACTGCCCCGGATTAATGCCTATGACACTGACACCACACCTGTGAGTTTCATTCAGAATGGAAGTAAACTGATGCATTAGTTCAATTTTATTGGCATCAGTATCTTTCCCACTGGTAATAGCGGTTGTTATGAATTCTCCAGCCAGATCACAGGCTGAGACGATCTCAAGTTGGTTGCATGAAGTATTGTAATCCGGCAGCTGGCTATCGGGTGTTTCGTCGTTTACTGAACTGGCTTGATCCTCAGAACCCCGAGCGTATATCTTGTTCACCAGTTCTTCGTCCACGAGTCCCATTGAGATGGCTTTCGTAATAAAGTCTTTTGCGGGTATACATCGGCCTCGCATCAGCCCGGCCAACTGCTGAAAAGGCTTCTCTTTATTTAAAATAGAAGTTATGGAAAAAAAGTCATAATACTCCGGGTCCAATGGTGGTAAAAATGCAAACAGCAGTTTTTCTGTGTCCTCTGATCCGATCCTGTCTCCTATTTCCTTGATGGCACCATATCCCTTATCAAAATCCTTCTGGTCGACGTTGTCTTGCCACTTTTTCCAATCGCAATGGCTAAAATTCTTTGGGTTGGTTAGTGCGCTCAGTTCAGTCGGGAGTATAAAAGGTCTGGGGATGCGCTCATTTAATTGCTTGATCATTCTGGCAAACAGTGATTTTTTGCATTGGTTAATGTCCCCCTGGTTGGATTTACGGATTGCTTCGGCGTTGACAATAAATTTTCTTGCCAGCTGTTCAATGGAATAAAGACTGTCATCGATGGCTTCCTGGTAAGTGGGGGGAGCATCAGTATTTAAACAGGTGAAAGTAGAAGTGCCCGTGATCATAGATTATCTCTGTAATTGCAGGAAAAACACATTGTGTGGAAAAAAGCATTCACCACTCATTGACCTATTGATTAAAAAAAAGTTCAGTACACTTACCTGGGGTCGTGAGTTCACAATGGCGTCTGGTGACTTATTGCGGGTGTTCATGTTCGTCGCTGGGGCTAAAGTCTTCTGCCACAATGGCAGTCAGGGTTTTGATCCTGTCTGGATTTTTTTCGGATGTGAAGTGGTCAAAATGGTAAGCTATTGCCTGAAAATTCATATCGGTTTTTTTTTGTCATGTCTGACCCGCTTCTTTATATAGTTTCTACGCCAATGGGTAATCTGGGTGATATGACGCCCAGAGCCATAGAGGTGCTTCGTCAGGTTGACGTTATTGCCGCAGAGGATACCCGGCACAGTAAGCGTTTGATGAATCACTTTGGTATTGATACTCCGCTGATTCCCTGCCATGACCACAATGAACGACATCAGGCAGGGATGATTGTGCGACGTATGCAGGCGGGGGAGACCATTGCCCTGATCAGTGATGCCGGTACGCCGTTAATTTCTGACCCGGGCTTTTATCTGGTCCGGTCGGTGAGAGAGGCCGGGTTTCGGGTGGTTCCCATTCCCGGGGCCTGCGCATTTATCGCCGCGCTGTCAGTCAGTGGTTTGCCCACGGATCGTTTTTATTTTGAAGGTTTTCTGCCCGCAAAAGGGGCGGGGCGTCGCAAGCGAATAGAATCGTTGGCGGCTTTTGCCAGTACCTGGGGGGTTTATGAGTCGCCACACCGTATTATGGAACTTCTGGAAGATCTGGCAACGGTGCTCGGTGGTGACCGGTACATTGCTCTTGCCCGGGAAATCACCAAAACCTTTGAAACCGTGATGACCGGGACGGTGTCGGAGATTCAGGCCGTTTTGCAATCCGATGCCAATCAGCAGCGTGGCGAGTTTGTGGTGCTGATCGAGGGCTTTAAGGAGGAAGAAGATTCTGAAATCAGCCCTGACATTGCAAAAATGCTGCAACGTTTGTTAAAGGATTTGCCCATTAAAAAGGCGGCTGCCGTGGTCGCTGATCTGACCGGGTTGAGAAAGAAAGACCTCTATGAATTGGGTTTGGACATGAAGAAGGGGGAGTAGCTGCTGTTCCCGGGAGTTGTCCTGAAATAGACGCTTCCCGCTTCCCGCCGCCCGCTACCCGAAATGTGCTTTTGTGAGCAGCGGCTTTTTACCAGACCAGGTAAAGTGATGCAGGTATTCCGGGCAAATCATAAGTGGGTTTTTGCTGCAAGTGGGGATAAGGATAACGGTTGTTGCCAGCTCCGAAATTGAGTGGACTGTTATTACTGTTGATTAATGCAGATTTCACGAGTAACATTCGCCGCCGCGAGCTGGCCGGGCAGTCGCTGTTTATTCTGGTTGTTTGATCAGAGTGAAGGGAGGAAAGTCCGGGCTCCAGAGGGTAGGGTGCCAGGTAATGCCTGGGGGGCGAAAGCCTACGGAAAGTGCAGCAGAGAGTAGACCGCCTAAGCCAGTGTTCTTTTCAACGCTTGTTGTAAAGAAGTTGGCCGGTAAGGGTGAAAGGGTGCGGTAAGAGCGCACCGCATGGCTGGTAACAGTCCATGGCACGGTAAACCCCGCCTGGAGCAAGACCAAATAGGAATCCTATAGGTGTGACCCGCACTGGATTCGGGTAGGTTGCTTGAGGTGTCTGGTGACAGACATCCCAGATGAATGACTGCCCAGGCCTGCTTTGGCAGGCTGGACAGAACCCGGCTTACAGGCCGGCTCGCGACTCTTTTTTCCGCTGCAAGTTTGCTTAACCTGATCGTTTTTGTGGTTTTCAGGGTATCTGTTGCCCCCGACGCGATTCTGTCTTTGTCTCACTGTCTTTAAATCCAAAGTCTTTATCGCAATAAAAGTGTTTTGTACCCGCTGTTGCTGCCTTTAAAAAAATAGAACCATAGTTCTTTAATTCCTCCATAGATTCTGTTTTGCCCTTTGTTTAAAGGCTTTAGCTATTCATTTTTCAAACTGTTCTTTTATTGGGTTGTCCAATAATGACGGGGAAGAGGTAGAACCCCTGCTTGACGTGGGTTTTTCAGATTCCTATAGTGTGCTTTAGTGGTGTAAAGTGGATTATTGTGGGGCGAATTGGCGGGGCCAATTGATGGAACGAAACAGGTGGAGCGAAATGGGTGGTCGAATGGAGTTGGCTCTCATTAGTGCTTTTTATAAGTGATGGTCACTTTAAGGTTTTCAGGGGTTCGGGGACCAGGGAGAAGGTAATGTGTTTCGCGGTGTAAATGCCATTAATCTGGATGCCAAAGGGCGTCTTGCCATACCAGCCCGTTATCGGCAGGTGTTGCGGGATCGCTGCCGTGGTGCCCTGGTGGCAACGATTGACACCGACGAACCTTGCTTGCTGATTTATCCATTGGATGAGTGGGAGCTTATTCAGCAGAAAATTGAAGCACTTCCCAGTTTTCATCCAATGACCCGCCGGATTCAGAGGCTCTTGATTGGGCACGCCACCGATGTAGAGCTGGACGGCAATGGGCGTATTCTTATCCCTCCACTGTTGCGTGACTACGCAGGTCTTGAAAAGCGCAGTATTTTGCTGGGTCAGGGCAAGAAATTCGAGCTTTGGGATGAACGTTGCTGGAATGAGCGCCGCGACCAATACCTGAAAGAAGCCAGTGAATCAGAAGAGATTCCGATGGAATTGCAGTCGCTCTCTTTGTAAATCACTTTTTTTTTGCTGTTTTTGAGTTAAGAAAGCTTTGTGAAAAGTTTATGAAATCGTTAAATCGTGTTGGTAGTCAGGCAGATGTCAGCAAAGGTGGCAAGGAAATGGTAGCGACCCAAAATGAGGTGGCTGACCATGTGCATAAAACAGTGCTGCTGAATGAGGCTGTCGATGCGTTGCTGACGGATCCAGCCGGAATCTATGTCGACGGTACTTTTGGCCGAGGCGGGCACAGTCGTTTGATTTTGAACACCCTGTCAGAGCAGGGACGGCTGGTGGGTATTGATAAAGACCCATTGGCCATTGCCACCGGTGTCCAGCTGGCCAGTGAGGATCCACGCTTTGCAATTCATCACGGTTCTTTTACCGATGTGGATTCCGTGCACAGTGACCAGTTGGTGGATGGGATTTTGCTGGATCTTGGGGTTTCTTCGCCCCAGCTGGATGATCCGGAAAGAGGTTTCAGCTTTATGCAGGAGGGACCTCTGGATATGCGGATGAATCACCAGGATGGCGAGACTGCCGCTGGCTGGCTGGCGCGGGCAGAAGAACAGGAGATCAGCCGGGTCATCTGGGAATATGGCGAAGACCGTTTTTCCCGCAGGATGGCCAGGGCCATTGTCAGGGAAAGGGATATTGAACCGATTCTGACCACACGACGGCTTGCCGATATTATTGCAGCGGCCTGCCCCACCAGGGAGAAGGGTAAGCACCCGGCGACCCGTGCGTTTCAGGCGATCAGAATCCATATCAACCGGGAGCTGGAGGATCTGGTGCTTTGTCTGGATCGGGCTCTGGAAAAATTGAAGCCCGGTGGCCGACTGGTGGTTATCAGCTTTCACTCATTGGAAGACAGGATTGTCAAACGCTTTATCCGCAAGCATCAAAAGGGGGATGAGCTGCCAAGCTGGCTGCCGGTGACAGAAGATCAGTTGAATCGGCGGATGAAAAGTCTGGGCAAGGCGATCAAACCTTCCCGGCAGGAAGTGCAGGAAAATCCCCGGGCACGAAGTGCAGTTATGCGTGTGGCAGAAAAGCTGGTTTGATGATGGGCCTGATGATGGATAGTGGTCTTCTGGCGTGTCTGCATCTTCTTCGATCTTATGGTGCTGCGCTTTTGCTGTTGTTACTGGTGATATTGTCGGGATTGTCTGTGGGTTACGTTTCCTACGAGAACCGTCTTCTGAATAACCGGATTCAGCAGGAGCTTGAGAACCGGAACAGTGCACAGGTTGAGTGGGGTAAGTTGTTGCTGGAACACAGCACACTGACATCACCGGGAAAAATTGAACAGGTTGCCAGGGAGAAACTGGACATGGATGTGCCAAAGAGCAACCAGATAGAGATGGTTCTGCCATGACTCAGGGGCGAACTCAGGGACAGAAAGTATCACCGCGAAACCGGTCAGCGGCCGGGAGCAAAGCTGGCAAGGGGACTGTCTGGATTGGCCGTGTGGTGAATAGCCTGACCCGGAAGTGGCGGCTGAAAATGCTGCAGTCGGTCCTGCTGGTGGCAGGGCTGGCCATTGGTTACCGAATTGTCGATTTGCAATTGCTGGATCGGCACTTTCTGCAAAATGAAGGTGATAAGCGTTCTGTTCGCTATGAGTCAGTGGCTGCGCACAGAGGCGTAATTTTTGACCGCAATGGTGACCCGCTGGCGGTCAGCACGCCGGTTGTCACGATCTGGGCTGACCCTGAAGTACTGTATCAGGCCAGTGACCGCTGGCAGGACCTGGCAAAGGCGTTGGGCGTTTCCCATAAGTGGCTATCGGATCGTGTGCAGGCGGCCAAAACCCGGGATTTTATCTACCTAAAACGGCAGCTGACACCGGAGAAGGGGGCAACGGTCATGGCCTTGAGAGTGCCGGGTGTCCGGGCGATCAATGAGCACCGGCGCTACTACCCGGCTGCCGAGGTGACCGCCCATCTGGTGGGTTTTACCAATATCGATGAGTCTGGTCAGGAAGGTCTGGAGTTAGCCTACAATGATTGGCTGTCCGGTGAGCCAGGTCAGCGAAGGGTGCTGAAAGACCGTAAAGGCCAGCTTGCCCGACAGGCTGAGCTGATGAAAAGTGCCAGCCCCGGCAAGGAACTGATGCTCAGTATTGATCTGAGGCTTCAGTATATGGCCTACCGGGAGTTGAAAAAGGCGGTTGAGCAGCACAAGGCCAAGGCCGGTTCTTTGATTATGCTGGATGTCAAAACCGGGGAAGTGCTGGCAATGGTCAATCAGCCTGCCTACAACCCGAATAACCGGGCGGATATGCAGGCCCATAAGATGCGCAACCGGGTGGTGACCGATATGGTCGAGCCGGGGTCAACAATGAAACCTTTTGCGGTAGCGGCTGCCCTGGAGTCTGGTCAGTTTCACAAAGACTCAGTGATTAATACCGCACCCGGTTACCTGCGACTTGGCAGGGATCAGGTAAAGGATAACCGGAATCACGGTGCTATTGATGTGACCACTGTGCTGAGACAGTCCAGTAACGTCGGGGTGTCAAAAATGGTGCTGGCCATTGGTCCGGATAAGATGCTGGATTTGCTGCAGAGGGTTGGCCTTGGTCAAAGCACCGGCACCGGTTTTCCCGGAGAAAATCCGGGCTATTTGCCCTATCGGGATCGCTGGAGTGATATCGAGATTGCCACCTTATCCTTTGGCTACGGTTTGACCGTGACACCGTTGCAACTGGCTCAGGCCTATACCGTACTTGGCTCCGGTGGCATGATGCGCCCTGTCTCGCTGATCAAGAGAGATGTGGTGCCCGACGGTGTTCGGGTAATGGATCAGCAGGTGGCGGATGATCTGAGGAAAATGCTTCGTGAGGTGGTTCATGGCGGAACCGGTGGCCGGGCGATGATCGATGCCTTTGAGGTTGGCGGGAAAACCGGAACGGCCAGAAAGGTGGGGCCAAACGGTTATATCAAGGATCGCTACATAGGTATGTTTGCCGGTTTGGCACCTATTGATAATCCACGGTTTGCCATGGTGGTCATTATTGATGATCCCTCTGGCAAGAACTATTACGGTGGCCTGATTGCCGCGCCGGTATTCTCCAAGGTGGCAGCCGGGGCGCTGCGAATGCTGGGGGTTGAGCCTGGTGAGTTGGGTAATCCGGGGGCAGATCGGCGTATGGCATTTAATCCCCATGATCGGGATGAGCAAATTTCTACACCATTGGAAGAAGGTTAAAGCGAAAAGCAATGACAGCTGAGCAAGAGAATACTCTCAATGGCGTGCTTGCCGAACTGCAGCTACCGGTGGTAGCGGTAGACAGGAAGCTGAATCATATGACCCTCGATAGTCGCAAGATTACCGGGGGTGAGTTGTTTATTGCGATTCCCGGTATTCAGTCCGATGGCCGCAACTACATTGCTGATGCCCTGGAGAAAGGTGCCGCAGCGGTGCTGGTGGATGATAGCGAAGGGTTTGATCTGTCTGCTGCGGCAGGCAATGAGTCCGTTTTTTTTGTTCCGGACCTCAGTGGCAAGGTTGGGTCCCTGGCTGATCGTTTTTATCGGCAACCTTCTGAACAGTTGAGCGTTATTGGCGTTACCGGCACCAATGGCAAAACCTCCTGTTGCTGGTTTATCTCTGAAATCCTCGGGCAGCTGGGCAAGCCCTGTGCATTAATGGGCACCGTGGGGCGCGGGTTGCCGGGGCAGATGGAGGCTTCCTTAAATACCACCAGTGATGTGATTTCCCTGCAGCAGTACCTGGGGCAACTGGTAGCGGATGGCGTAGGGGCGCTGGCCATGGAGGTGTCATCCCACGGGCTTGATCAGGGACGGGTGTCCGGGGTCTCTTTTGAGGTGGCGCTGTTTACCCATATCAGTCGTGATCATCTGGATTATCACGGTTCCCTGGAGAACTACGCAGCGGCCAAGGCCCGGCTGTTTTCCGAGTGTACATACCGGTATGCGGTTATTGGCAAGGACGATGAGTTTGCACCGCTGATGCTTTCCTCCTGCCCACAGAATGCCAATATCACCACCTGGTCCCTGGAAGATGCTTCGGCAGATGTGTATCTCAGTAACATTGAAACGTTACCGCAAGGTTTCAGGGCAACCCTTCATACGCCCTGGTGTGTGGGTACATTGGCGACTTCATTACTGGGACGTTTTAACCTGGAAAATCTGTTGGCGGTTATTGCTGCGTTGGGTGTTCAGGGGTATGCACTTGATCGCATTCTGGCGGCTATTCCGGCGATTTCTGCCCCTCCCGGCAGGATGCAGCAGTTTGGTGGTGGCACTCAGCCGCTGGTGCTGGTTGATTATGCCCATACGCCGGATGCCATTGACAGTGTGCTTTCTTCATTGCGTGAGCACCGTGCGCAAATAAAGAGAATGACCCCTTCCGAAAAAGATTGCGAACAAGAAGCCGGGAAAATTGTCTGTATATATGGGTGTGGTGGTGACCGGGACAGAGGTAAGCGACCTCTGATGACGTTCGCCGCTTTGAACGGTGCGGATAAAGCAGTGCTGACCAGTGATAATCCCAGAACTGAAGATCCCCGCCAGATCATCACTGATGCGCTGGACGGTATTACAGAGAATGACCGTCAGCGCATTCAGGTGATTGCTGATCGCTCTGAAGCCATCCGTTCCACAATTACTTCCGCCAGTGCCGGTGACATTATCGTGATCGCGGGCAAGGGGCATGAAACCTATCAGGAAATTGATGGTGTTCGACATCACTTCGATGATGCAGAACAGGTGCAGCGGGTATTGCAATCGCAATGCACAGGCGCTCGGTTGCAAAATGTTCAAGAGGATGTGCAGGCATGATTGAATCGATGCGCCTTGCCGAAGTTGCCGGGATTGTTAACGGTCAGTTACATGATCTGCCAAATGATGAGCTGTCAGTTACCGGTGTCAGTATTGATACCCGAACATTGCAACCGGGTGATCTTTTTATTGCTATCAAAGGTCCCCGCTTTGATGGTCACGATTATCTGGGCCAAGCACAGGCGGCAGGCGCTGTTGCTGCCCTGACAGAGCACTATGTCTCTGGTGCTGCCTTGCCACAGATTGTGGTAACCAATTGTGAACAGGCGCTTGGGCTGTTGGGTGCTGCCAATCGCAATCACTTTTCCGGGTGTCTGGTCGGTGTTACCGGCTCCTGCGGCAAAACATCGGTTAAAGAGATGTTGCTGGCCATGTTCTCCGAAGCTGGCCCAACGCTGGCAACGCAGGGCAACCTCAATAATGCGCTGGGCACACCCTTAACGTTGTTAAGAATCAACGAAGCCCATCAGTTTGCCGTGGTTGAGATGGGTACCAGTGCTCCCGGCGAAATTGAATACATTGCCAATATGGGCAGCCCTGACGTATCCGTGATCGTCAATGCCGCTGAAACCCATCTGGCGGATTTGAAGAGTGTTGAAGGGGTTGCCTGGGAAAAAGGGTTTATTCTGGATGCTCTGCCGGATGATGGTACAGCTGTTCTGAATATGGATGACCGGTTCTACGGTCAGTGGTGTGACCGGGTTCTGCAAAAGCCGGGTCGACACATTATCAGTTTCAGTGCCCAGAGTCCTGAGGCGAACTGTTTTGCCAGTGATATCACGCCCAATCAGGAAGGCACCCGATTTACGCTGCATATTCGCCGAAAGGGGCAGCAGCCAGAGCAACAAACGCTGCAGCTTTCCTTCTGGGGGCGCTACCAGGTGACCAATGCCTGTTGCGCGGCGGCGGTTGCACTTGCCTGTGGGTTGTCGCTGGACATTATTGCCCGTGGACTGGAAAATGCCCGACCTTATCAGCGGCGTGGACAACGCTTTGTTCATTCGTCCGGTGCAGTCCTGATTGATGAAACTTACAATGCCAACCCGAAAGCGACGCTGGCGGCACTGGAGCAGCTGGCGGACTGTGGCGGCCGGACCATTATGGTTCTGGGTGACATGCTGGACCTGGGTGAGATATCCGATGAACGTCATAGGGACATTGGCCGCTATGCGCAAGAACTGGGTATTCAGCAGTTTTTGAGTTTCGGGCCTTCTGCACGCCTGGCCAGTGAAGCCTTTGGCAGCGGACAGCACTTCGACGATAAAAACGAGTTGATTGCCTTTCTGAAAGCACAGCTTCAGAGCATTACTAACAGCGACAGTATGGCTGTCATGGTGAAAGGATCAAAAGGGATGAAGATGTTGGACATTATCCAGGCTCTGATTGGGTCTGATTACAAGGGAGATGCCTGATGCTGGTCTGGCTGGCAGATTATTTAGCCCAGTATTACCATGGATTTCTGGTGTTCAAGTACCTCACGTTGCGAGGTATTTTCGGGGTCCTCACGGCTCTGGCCATGAGCTTATGGCTTGGGCCTCACTTTATTCGCAAACTGAGTTTTTACCAGATTGGCCAGGCGGTCCGTGATGATGGTCCGCAAAGCCATTTAAGCAAGGCTGGCACCCCGACCATGGGTGGTGCCCTGATTCTTATCTGCATTGCCATCAGCACCTTGCTATGGGCCGATCTGAGTAACCGCTACGTCTGGGTTGTGCTGTTTGTTACCGGTATTTTCGGTGCGGTTGGCTGGGTGGATGATTACCGCAAAGTGGTTGAAAAGAACTCCCGTGGTCTGCCCGCTCGATGGAAGATGTTCTGGCAATCGGTTGCTGGCCTGGGTGCCGCTTTTTTCCTGTTTTTTACCGCGCCATCCGCGACAGAAACAACCCTGATTATTCCCTTTTTCAAAAATGCCACGTTGCAGCTGGGGCCATTTTTTGTGGTGCTGGCCTACCTGACCATTGTCGGTTCCAGTAATGCCGTCAACCTGACGGATGGCCTGGATGGTCTGGCTATTTTGCCCACTGTGATGGTGGCTTCAGCCCTGGCGGTATTTGCCTATCTGAGTGGACATGCAACCTTTGCCCAGTACCTGCTGATTCCTGCGGTGCCGGGAGCCGGAGAGCTGATGGTATTTTGTGCTGCCATCGCCGGGGCAGGCCTTGGTTTTCTCTGGTTTAACACCTACCCGGCCCAGGTCTTTATGGGCGATGTGGGTGCTCTTGCGCTGGGTGCTGCCCTCGGGGTTGTTGCGGTTATCGTCCGCCAGGAAATCGTGCTGATTATTATGGGCGGTGTTTTTGTTATGGAGACGGTCTCTGTCATTTTGCAGGTGGGCTCCTACAAGTTAACCGGTCGTCGTATATTTCGCATGGCACCGCTGCACCACCACTTTGAGTTGAAAGGGTGGCCTGAACCCCGGGTCATCGTGCGCTTCTGGATTATTACTATTGTGCTGGTTCTGATTGGACTGGCATCGTTGAAAATTCGCTAACGGGTTTAAGGGTAACGGGATTGTGACAAGAAGCACTCTTGTTAAGAAAACAGCTGCAGCAGATAACGAGCCATCAGGGCTGATTGGCTCGAGTTGTCATCGTGTGATTATCGGTCTTGGCAAGACCGGGTTGTCCTGTGCCCGTTATCTTCATAGCCAGGGGTTGCCGTTCAAAATTATTGATACCCGGGAAACGCCTCCGGGGGAAGCGGAATGTCGTCAGCTATTTCCTGATGTACCTCTGCATACCGGTGGTTTCAACGAGCAATGGTTAATGGCTGCTGATGAGTTGGTGGTTAGTCCGGGTATTGCTCTGTCGGAACCGGCGATTGCCAGGGCGATGGACAATGGCGCTATTGCCATTGGTGATATTGAGCTGTTTTGTCGAGCGGTCAATGCTGCTTCGGCTGTTTCAACAAAGAAGCCGCTCGTCGCCATTACCGGCTCCAACGGCAAAAGCACGGTGACCACACTGGTTGGCGAAATGGTCAGCTGTTCAGGGCTTAAGCCCGGCGTAGGGGGTAATATCGGAACCCCGGTGCTTGATTTGCTGGATGATGACAGTATTGATGTTTACGTTCTGGAGCTTTCCAGTTTCCAGTTGGAAACCACCCATAGCCTCCGTGCAACGGCAGCGACGGTTCTGAACATCAGCCCGGACCACATGGATCGTTACCCGACGCTGGTTGAATACCACCAGGCCAAGCAGCGCATTTACAAAGGGTGCGGAACCGCCGTATTTAACCGGGATGATCCTCTTACTTCCCCGTTGCTTCCAGTGACTGCGGGAGCTGTGACCTTTACCAGTGGGTCTCCGGATCTTGGTCAGATGGGGCTTCTTGCTGACGATGACGGCATCTGGCTGAGCAAGGGGCTGGAAAAGCAGATCAATACCCGCCAGATGAAACTCAAAGGCCGTCACAATTATTTGAATGCCCTTGCTGCTCTGGCCCTGGGCGAGGCGATAGGTCTTGATGCCAATGCCATGTTCGAAGCGCTGATGGCCTTTCCCGGGTTGAAGCACCGTTGCCAATGGTTGGGTGAGCAGGATGGCGTTGCCTGGTTTAACGACTCCAAAGCCACCAATGTCGGTGCCTCCGTTGCGGCTATTGAAGGCCTGGGCGATGGGCTGGCAGGCAAGATTATTCTGATTGCCGGTGGTGATGGCAAAGGTGCGGATTTCTCGGATTTGCAGCCAGCGGTCGCGCGTTATGTCAGTCATCTGATCCTGATTGGGCGTGACGGGCCCGCCATTGAGCAGGCCGTGAAGGGCAGTGCAGAGATTCATAAGGCTGCCAGTCTGGATGATGCCGTCAGTCTTGCTGCACAGTTGGCCGAGCCCGGTGATGCCGTGCTGTTGGCACCGGCATGCGCCAGTTTTGATATGTTCAACAGCTTTGAGCATCGGGGTGACCGATTTGCAGAGCTGGTCAATGGTTTGATTCTATGCTGAAGCGGGTTCGACACAGCTTTCTCACGGAGAAAGAGTCCATAGAACAGGAAGGGTCAAGGTCCACGAATGTTGACATGGTCCTGTTCGGGGCTGTGCTTGCCTTGCTGGCCATCGGTCTGGTGATGGTGGGTTCTGCCTCCATGGATGTTTCCAGTGCGACCTTTGGTGATCCATTCAGAGTCGTCTTTAAGCAGTTTCTGTTTATGGTGGTGGGGCTGGGTGCCATGGGTGTCATGATGCTGGTGCCTGTCAGCCGGATTCAGCAGTTGAGCTGGGTTGGCTTGCTGGTTGCGTTCTTTCTGCTGGTGCTGGTGTTGATTGTGGGTCGGGAAATTAATGGCAGTGTCCGCTGGATTCCCCTTGGCTTCTTTAACCTGCAAGCCTCAGAGGTTGCCAAGCTGTGTGTGGTGATTTATCTGGCAGGCTACCTGGTGCGACATCTTGATGAAGTGCGTACGCGCTGGAGTGGCTTTATCAAACCCATGCTGGTGCTCACCGGGTTGGCTTTGCTGCTGCTTGCGGAGCCGGACCTTGGTGCGCTGGTGGTGCTGACCGTGGCGGTGATGGGGATGATCTTTATGGCGGGCGCACGGTTCCACCAGTTTCTGGTCATGATTGCCGGCGTAATTATCCTGATTGTTCTGTTGATCTGGATGGAGCCTTATCGTATGGCTCGTATCACCTCCTACATGGATCCCTGGGCCCATGCTTTTGGCAGTGGCTATCAGTTAACCCAGGCTCTGATCGCGTTTGGTCGGGGAGCCTGGCTGGGTGAAGGGCTGGGAAATAGCATCCAGAAGCTGTTTTACCTGCCGGAGGCGCACACGGATTTTGTTTTTGCCGTATTGGCAGAAGAGTTTGGCCTGATTGGTTCGTTGCTGTTGCTTGGGCTGTTTCTGTTTGTTGCCTGGCGGTCATTGCAGTTGGGCTCAAGAGCGGAAACCAGGGGGATGTTATTCCATGGCTTCGTCGCTTATGGTATTGCCCTGCTTTTTGCCTGTCAGGCGTTGATTAACATTTCTGTGAATACCGGACTGCTGCCCACTAAAGGGCTGGCCTTACCCATGATCAGCTATGGAGGCAGCAGTTTAATTGTCAACTGTCTGGCATTTGGTATTTTGTTGCGCATTGATTTTGAACGTCGTCTGACTAAAGCCACAGAGGTTAAGCCGGTTGCGGGGCGTAAGGCTCAGGAGCGAAAGACGAGTGAAGCCGCTGGAGGTAATACAAATGGCTGAGCAGGCAGTTTCTCAAACGCCTCCGGAGGCACCCAAAGTGATTATCATGGCAGGGGGCACCGGAGGACATATTTTCCCGGGGCTGGCTACAGCCAGGGAACTCATTAAGCAGGGGTACCGGGTGCATTGGCTGGGTACTCCCGGAAGTATGGAAGCAGAGCTTGTGCCCGGGCATGGCATTGATATCAGCTTTATTCCGGTCACCGGCCTGCGGGGCAAAGGGTTGAGTTTTCTGTTGAAAGCTCCCTGGCGTCTGGCTGTTTCATTATTTAAGGCCGTTCGGGTTCTGAGAGAACACCGGCCGGTTTGTGTTGTTGGTATGGGGGGCTATGTCACAGGGCCCGGTGGTGTGGCTGCGCGGTTGTTGGGAATTCCCCTGGTGGTTCATGAACAAAATGCCGTGGCAGGTCTGACCAATAAACTGCTGGCCAGGATTGCTACCCGGGTGCTTGAAGCGTTTCCGGGAACCTTTGCTGGGCTCTCTTCACGCATTGCCCGAAAAGTAATGCTGACCGGGAATCCGGTGCGTCCGGAGATTGTCGCCGTTCCTGCCCATTTACCACGCACTCCCTTAAGGCTGCTGGTCGTTGGGGGGAGCCGCGGAGCCCTGGCAATCAACCAGATGATTCCCCGGGTTTTACAAAACTGTGGTGCTCAGATTGACGTCTGGCACCAGACCGGTAAGGGAACCTTTGAGCAGTGCCTGGCAGATTATCAGCAGCTCGGCGTTTCCGGTCGGGTAGAGCCGTTTATTGATGATATGGCTCAGGCTTATGAGTGGGCGGATCTGGTCATCTGCCGCTCTGGCGCATTAACCATCGCAGAACTGGCAGCGGCAGGAAAACCCGGAATTCTGGTGCCTTTCCCGTTTGCGGTGGATGATCATCAGACAATGAATGGGCGTTACCTGGTCGATCGAGGTGCAGCCCTGATGGTTCAGCAAAAAGATTTGAATGTGGACAGTTTGACAAACATGATTTTGAAGCTGGCAGATAATCCTGAACAGCTTGAACGAATGGCCTCATCAGCAAGAACGGCCAGTTTGCCACAGGCGACTGATGACGTGGTCAGGCTTTGTCTTGAAGCGGCTGGTAAGGAGGTCTCTTATGCCTGATGTAAAAAGTCGGATTCCCGTTGTGGCGGTGCCAGAGATGAGGCGTATCCGTAAAATCCATTTTGTCGGTATTGGTGGTTCCGGCATGTGTGGCATTGCCGAAGTCCTGCTGAATCAGGGGTATGAAATCTCTGGCTCGGATATTCGTGCATCATCAGTAACTGAACGCCTTGAAGGGCTCGGGATTGAGGTGTTTATTGGCCACCGTGCCGACAATGTGATCAGCGCAGATGTTATTGTCACCTCAACTGCGGTTGCCGGAGATAACCCGGAAGTGGTTGAGGGGGAAAGACGTCGGCTGCCCATTGTTCCCCGGGCCCAGATGCTGGCGGAATTAATGCGTTATCGCCACGGCATTGCGGTGGCGGGTACCCATGGCAAGACCACTACCACCAGTCTGCTGGCTTCGGTTCTCGGGTTCAGTGGTATGGACCCGACGTTTGTGATTGGGGGCAGGCTCAACTCGGCCGGTACCAATGCAAAACTGGGTGGCAGCCGTTACCTGGTGGCCGAGGCGGATGAGTCTGATGCCTCTTTCCTGCATTTGCAGCCGATGGTGTCCATTATCACCAATATTGATGCTGACCATATGTCTACCTACGACGGTGACTTTGGCAAGCTGAAAAAAGCATTTATTGATTTCTTGCACAATCTGCCTTTTTACGGTGTGGCGATTGTCTGTATCGACTGTCCGGTTGTTCGGGAACTGTTGCCGGAAATCAAACGACAGGTGATTACCTATGGTTTCAGTGAAGACGCGGATTTCCGGGCAGTGAATGTTCGTCAGCAGGGCATGAGAACCTCGTTTGACCTGGTTCGTCGCACTGATGTCGAAGAACCCCCTGTGACCATTGAACTGGGTATTCCCGGACGCCATAACGTGCTGAATGCTCTGGCCGCGTTTGCCACGGCGGCTGATGAAGGCATTCCGGATCAGGTGATTGCTGAAGGGCTGAGTCGTTTTGATGGTGTTGGTCGACGTTTCCAGGTGCTGGGAGAGTTTACTAACCGGGTTGGCGACGTGATGCTGGTGGATGATTATGGCCACCACCCGACGGAAGTGGATGCGACCATTAAAGCGGTTCGTGATGGCTGGGATGACAAACGACTGGTGATGATTTACCAGCCTCATCGTTTCTCTCGCACCCGTGACCTGTATGAGGATTTTGTCGATGTGCTGTCCAGGGTTGATGTTCTTCTGTTAATGGAAGTGTACCCTGCCGGAGAAGAACCGATTGCAGGGGCGGACAGTCGCTCACTATGCCGGAGTATTCGCCAGCGTGGACTGGTTGATCCGATATTTATTGCCCGTCCTGAAGACGTTGAGTCAGTATTGGCGGATGTACTTCAGGATGGGGACTTGCTGTTGGCTCAGGGAGCCGGGGATATTGGCGCACTGGCTCTCAGGCTGGCCAGTGCTGAGTTGGCTCTGCCGAAGACAGAACAGTAAAGCTACGAATTGAATAGTAAAGGAAAACAGTGCATGAAGTACGACCGGAGTTGTGATCACTTCGATCCAAAAGCTTTTGGCAAGGTTGCTGTACTTTTCGGTGGAAACTCCGCAGAAAGGGAAGTGAGCCTGACCAGTGGTGAGCGTATTTATGCCGCGTTGCATCGCCAGGGTGTGACATGCCAGCTGATTGATACCTGTGAGAATGTTGTTGAGCAGCTTCAGCAATATGCACCTGACTATGCCTTCATTGCCTTGCATGGCGGTGGGGGAGAAGATGGAACGATACAGGGAATGCTGGAAACCATGGGTATTCCCTATCCCGGCAGTGGTGTCATGGCATCTGCCCTGGCGATGGATAAATACCGCTGCAAGCTGCTCTGGCAATCCATTGGGCTGCCAACACCGGAATTTGCCCTGGTTATGGGAGTTGACAATCTTGGCCATGCCGAGTCGCTGTTGCCTGCCTTTGTCAAACCCAGCATGGAGGGCTCCAGTGTTGGTGTGGCACGGGTTGATCGAAGGGAAGACCTTGAAGTTGCCTGCGAGCGTGCAGCGGAGCACAAGGGGGCGGTTCTGGTGGAGTCGTTTATCGATGGGCCTGAGTTTACGGTGGGTATTCTTAATGGTCAGCCACTGCCTGTTATCCGAATTGAGGCAGAGGGTGAATTTTATGATTACCAGGCCAAGTATCTGTCGGATAATACCCGCTACACCATTCCCTGTGGCCTGACTTCTGTTAAGGAGCAGGAACTGCAGGCGGTTGCTCTGACGGCATTTGAAGCCCTTGGGTGTTCAGGCTGGGGGCGTGTTGACTTTATGCAGGATCAGCAGGGACGATTCTGGTTGCTTGAGGTCAATACTATTCCGGGGATGACAGATCATAGTCTGCTGCCGATGGCCGCAGCGGATGCCGGTTTATCTTTCGATGAACTGGTGATTGAAATATTGAAAACAGCGGATGTCTGATCGAGCAGGTTGGTCTGTTTCAGCCGGTTGGTCGGGGGAAGTACGGGGTGCATCCCGAAGGGACGGTAAACAGGTTGTTGGCAGAGGGAAAAAAACACTGCCGTGGAAAAGAGTGCTTCAGGTTCTGGTGTCTCTTGTTCTGCTGGCAGGCTTGCTGGGCTCAATGCCGTGGTTGGTGAACTGGTTGAATCAGCCGATAGCACGGGTGGAAGTGCATGCAGGCTTTGAGTATTTATCCAGAGAGCAAGTCGAGGGTGTTTTGCAGCCTCACTTACAGGACCGTTTTTTTGCCCTGGATTTGCGCGAGATGCAGCAGGTTCTGATGGCAATGCCCTGGATTAAGACCGCCTCGGTTCGACGACAGTGGCCTGACAGTGTCCAGGTGAGCCTGACCGAACAGCAGCCGGTGGCGAGGTGGGGCAGCAGCGCCCTGATCAGCAATGAAGGTGAGGTGTTTGCACCAGAGGATATTGCCGGTTTTTCCGCCATGCCGGTTCTGGGTGGCCCGGAAGAGCTGGCGGTGGAGGTGATGCAGCAATATCTGGCCATCAGTCAGTTGCTCCGGCCTATGGGGCTCAGGCTGACCATGCTGAAACGTAGCAATAGTGGCTCATGGCGATTTACCATAGGACATGTTGAGGTCAATATTGGTCGTGACCGAAGGATGGAAAGACTGCAGCGTTTTGTCCGTCTTTATCATGCCAGGCTGGAGTCTCGCTGGGATCAGGTAAAGCGGGTAGATTTGCGATATTTGAACGGTGCTTCGGTTGCCTGGAGTGAGACGCTGGTTAACACGGGGTCAAAATAAGTCAGCCAGGCTCAGATTTATGATCGTTAGAGAAGTTTGGGAAGATTGATGCCATGACAGCGGCAGATAATGGAAGATTGATCGTTGGGTTGGATATAGGCACCTCGAAAGTCGTGGCTATTGTCGGAGAGCTCAACGCTGAGGGTGACATTGAAGTCATCGGCATCGGCTCGCATATTTCCCGCGGGCTTAAGCGTGGCGTTGTGGTTAATATTGACTCTACGGTCCATGCCATTAAGAGAGCCGTTGAAGAAGCTGAGCTGATGGCCGGGTGTCAGATACACTCGGTCTATGCCGGTATTGCCGGCAATCACATCAAGAGTCTTAACTCCCACGGTATCGTTGCGATACGTGAGCGTGAAGTGAATGGTGCCGATATTGACCGGGTGATTGACGCCGCCCAGGCGGTGGCGATCCCGGCGGATCAGCGGATTCTGCATATTCTTCCACAGGAGTATGCCATTGATAACCAGGAGGGGATCAAGGAGCCTCACGGGATGTCCGGTGTCCGGCTGGAAGCCAAGGTTCATCTGGTGACCTGCGCTGTTAATGCGGCCCAGAATATTGAGAACTGCATCCGTCGCTGTGGTCTGGAAGTGGACGATATTATTCTTGAGCAGCTGGCTTCAAGTTATTCGGTGCTTTCAGAAGATGAGAAAGAGCTGGGCGTCTGTATGGTGGATATCGGCGGTGGCACGACAGATATTGCCATCTTTACCGACGGTGCCATTCGGCATACGGCAGTGATTCCCATTGCCGGTGATCAGGTGACCAATGACATTGCCATGGCCTTGCGGACACCGACGCAAAATGCCGAAGACATAAAGATTAAATATGCCTGTGCCCTGGCCCAGCTGGCTGGAGCCGATGAAACCATTAAAGTTCCCAGTGTCGGTGAGCGACCCTCCAGGGAGCTTTCCCGGCAGGCACTGGCAGAGGTGGTAGAACCTCGTTATGACGAGCTGTTTACGTTAATTAATGCAGAGATCAGGCGCAGTGGTTTCGAAGACCTGATCCCCGCAGGTATCGTTCTGACCGGTGGTACTTCCAAGATTGAGGGAGCTATTGAGCTGGCAGAAGAGATTTTCCACATGCCGGTCAGGCTGGGTGTGCCGCAGTTAGTGAAAGGGCTGAGTGATGTGGTCAGTAATCCCATTTATTCAACGGGTGTCGGGCTTTTGCACTATGGCCAGAAAATGCAGAAAGATGGTTTGAAAAAGTCGATCGCCAGCAAACCTCAGGATGCTGGGCTGATGGACAAGATGAAGCGCTGGTTTCAGAACTTTTAAGTGTGTAGCAGCGCAGTTTTTCAGTAACGGTATTGGTAAGTATTTGTTAGATTAAGGGTGATAAAAAGGAGATGACCATGTTTGAATTGGTGGATAACGTACCGCAGGAAGCGGTCATAAAAGTTATCGGTGTCGGTGGTGGTGGTGGTAATGCAGTCTGCCACATGCTGAATAGTCAGCTCGAAGGTGTTGAGTTTGCCTGTGCAAACACTGACGCCCAGGCGCTGAAAAAGCAGCATTTGCAGGCCCATACTCACCTGCAGCTGGGAGCCTCGATCACACGAGGGCTTGGTGCAGGCGCGAACCCGAATGTCGGTCGCGAGGCGGCGATGGAAGACCGGGAGCGTATCGCCGAGCTCCTCAAAGGTGCGGATATGGTCTTTATTGCCGCTGGCATGGGCGGTGGTACCGGGACCGGCGCAGCTCCGGTGGTTGCCGAGATAGCCCGGGAGCTTGGCGCACTGACCGTGGCCGTGGTCACCAAGCCATTCGGTTTTGAAGGCAAGCGCAGAATGGCGGTTGCCGAAGAAGGTCTTAAAGAGCTTCAGGAACATGTGGACTCGCTGATTACCATTCCCAATGAAAAGTTACTGCCAGTGCTTGGCAGTGATGTCAGTCTGCTCAATGCCTTTGGTGCTGCCAATGATGTTCTGCTGGGTGCGGTGCAGGGGATTTCTGAACTGATTACCCGTGATGGTCTCATCAACGTTGACTTTGCCGATGTTCGCACGGTGATGTCAGAAATGGGTATGGCGATGATGGGTACCGGAGTTGCCACGGGTAGCGGCCGTGCAGCAGAAGCAGCTGAGAAAGCCATCCGCAGTCCGCTGCTGGAAGATGTTGATCTCCAGGGAGCCAAAGGTGTTCTGGTTAACATTACTGCCGGCCTTGACTTTACCGTTGGTGAGTACAACCAGGTAGGCGACGTTGTAAGTCAGTTTGCGTCTAACGATGCAACCGTTGTTATCGGCACTGTTATTGACTCGGAATTAACGGACGAGCTGCGGGTGACTGTTGTGGCAACCGGTATTGGTGCTGGCGGCGTTGCCAGGGAACAGTTGAAGGTGGTTGAAAAAGCACCGCCAAAAAACAAAGACGGCACACCTGACTATGGCAGGCTGGACATTTCTCCTCTGTTGCGTGACAAAAAGAAGGAGGAAGAGGAAGTGGGTCCGCGGCAAGAAGGTAAACGGGCAGCGGTGGCGACCGGAGATAGTGTCGATTACCTCGATATACCGGCATTTCTGAGGCGTCAGGCGGATTAATCAGGGCGTATAAATGCGAACTTGTCTCAATTGTTACTTTTGTTACAATGTGACGTTGCATCCAAATAACAGGGACCTTTCAGGTCGCGGAACAGCGTTATCATGATCAGACAGCGTACACTGAAAAATATTATTCGTGCTACGGGCGTGGGCCTTCACTCCGGTGAAAAGGTTTACCTTACTCTTAAGCCTGCTCCCGTAGATACCGGCATCATTTTCTGTCGTACAGACCTTGACCCGGTCATTGAAATTCCGGCACATGCCCTGAATGTCGGGCAGACGACACTGTGCACGTCTTTGCATAAAGACGGCACCCGAATTGACACTGTTGAACACCTTCTCTCCGCCCTGGCCGGGCTGGGTATTGATAACGCCTACGTTGAGGTCAGTGCCCACGAGGTTCCTATTATGGACGGCAGCGCTGGTCCATTCGTATTCCTGCTCCAGTCCGCAGGTATCCAGGAGCAGAATGCGCCCAAGAAGTTCATTCGCATCAAAGAAGATGTGACGGTGACGGATGGGGATAAAACGGCAACCTTCAAACCATACGACGGTTTCAAAGTAAGTTTCACCATTGACTTTGATCATCCTGTTTTCAAAAGCCGCTCCCAGACAGCGTCGATTGACTTCTCCAGTACCTCTTTTGTGAAGGAAGTCAGCAGGGCCCGTACTTTCGGCTTTATGCGTGATGTCGAGTACCTGCGTGCCCAGAATCTGGCCCTTGGCGGCAGCGTGGATAATGTGGTTGTTGTCGATGAGTACCGAATTCTCAATGAAGATGGCCTCCGCTATCACGATGAGTTTGTCAAGCACAAGATGCTGGACGCGATCGGCGACCTTTATTTGCTGGGGCATAGTTTGATTGGTCAGTTCATCGGTCATAAATCTGGCCATGAACTTAACAATAAACTGGTTAGAACGTTGCTTGCCCATGAGAAGTTATGGGAGATAGTGACTTTCGAAGAGGCTGAGGTTTCTCCGATCTCCTATCAGAAGCCCGTTGCTGTAACGGCCTGATGACTGCTTTTTGAGTTAATGCTGATCTGTTACGTGATTTTTTGCGAGGCTGGACAATTTTAGTCTTGAATCAGGCCACAATATAGTGGCCTTTTTTCTAGGAGGCTGTCAGTAAAAAGTCTTTATCCCGAACTGGTTTCTGATAAGTGCATGTTGTTCAAGAGTACTGTTTTTTTGACCTTGAACTGTCGTTGACCGCATTAAAAAATACCGTTTTACAACGATAACATCAGTATCAGGTGGCTCCTGGGCAGGGTGGAATGTAGACGAGCGTAGCTGTAGAAGTGAGGAAATCCGTCCTCTGGTTCTGTATTTTGCATGCTCCTGAAATACAATAGTGGAGATATGCTGCGGGTTTGGCATTAAGGGTTGCTGATGAAAATTATTGTTGTTAACCAGGATCATTCTCGAACCCGAACTTATTCCGGAAGTGGAAAACGGGTAGGGGTTCTGTTTTGCTGTGCTTTTTTGCTCTCCATGGCCGTTGGTGGTGGCGCAATGTATGCCTGGTTGACCAATAACCAGGAGCACATGTTAACCAGTGAAGGCGTCAAAAACTGGAAACAGGTTCTGGATACACAGCAACAGGATCTTGGCCTGGTTCGTCAGCAGGCACAAAACCAGCTGGATGCCCTGATGCTCAGGCTGTCTGAACTTCAGGGGCGTATGACCCGACTTGATGCCCTTGGCGAACGCCTTACCAGCAAGGCAAAACTGGATGACGGTGAGTTTGACTTCAATGAAGCGCCTGCACTGGGTGGCCCTCAGGAGTTTGCTGAAGCAGAAGCAGCCTACAGCAAGGTGAGTCTGATTGAGGCTATTGATCAATTGGCAGATCAGATTGATAACCGCGAAGAACAGCTGGACCTTCTGGATAATCTTATTTCCAGCAGAACCCTTCACGACGATGCATTTCTGGCGGGGTTGCCCGTCAGAAAAGGCTGGCTCTCTTCCCGTTATGGTCGCCGTACCGACCCGTTTACCGGTAAGGGTGCCTGGCATAATGGTGTGGATTTTGCCGGTAAGCGCGGCTCGGATATTATTTCCGTGGCGGCAGGTGTTGTTGTCTGGTCAGGCACCCGCTCAGGCTTTGGGCTTCTGGTGGAGGTCAATCATGGCAATGGTTATCTGACGCGTTATGCCCACAATGATGAAAATCTGGTCAAGGTCGGTGATATTGTCACCAGAGGGCAGGCCATTGCCAAAATGGGCAGTTCCGGGCGGTCAACCGGACCACATGTCCACTTTGAGGTTTTGAAAAATGGCAAGCCTCAGGACCCTTCGAGATATATCTACAGAGCAAGTAAGTAGAATTTAAGGCTGATTTTTTTCTTGCTCAGGGCGGGTATTCTTTAACTTCAGCTTTCAGTCGAGAAATACCCGCAGGTAGCGATCGAAGGCTCCGGTTTCTACCAGGAAGGCATCGTGGCCATATTGGGAGGGGTGATTGATATAGTGACAGTCCACCCGTCCCTTTAGCAGACCCTGGTACAGCTCTTGCTGTTGTTGCGGAGTGAACAGAATATCACTCTCTACCGAAATTACTGTGGTTTTAGCGGTGATTCTGCCGAAAGTGGCTGCGAGCGATTCGTATTGTTGCGTCACATCATATCGGTCCATTGCGGCGGTCAGCACCAAATAGCAATTGGCATCGAAGCTGCGGCAAAACAGATCGGCGTTATAATCCATATAGCTGTTGATTTCATCATCACGCATACCGATGTTGTTGAAACTATTGAAGCGTCGGTTCCATTCGGCGGCGTTACGATAAGTATAAAGCCCAAGCTTTCGTGCCAATCGAAATCCATTCAGCTGGGCATCCGGTTCATAATTGCCATCTTGAAAAGCCGGATCCAGCCGAATCGATTCCTGCTGGATCCGACGGTTAGCAATATTGGCCGGATATGCCTTATAGGACGAACTGGTTAACAGTAACCTTTGCACCGAATCGGGGTAAGCAATTGCCCAGGTCAGTGAAACCATAGCGCCCATTGAGTTACCGATCATGGCATACAGGCTCTCAATGCCGAGGTGGTCCAGCAATAACTGCTGACTGTGCACCATGTCTTCCATTACCACCTCCGGAAAGTCCCCTCTCCAGGGCTTGCCGGTTTCCTTGTTAATGGTCACCGGACTGGTTGAACCAAAACAACTGCCCAAATTATTGATGCAAATAACATGATACCTGTCGGTATCAATCGCTTTGCCTGGTCCTACCATGGCCTGCCACCAACCCTTTTTCGGATTGGCTTTAGTGGCAGCGACATGGGGCCCTACACTCAAGGCATGATGAATCAGAACAACATTATCCCTTTGCTTATTCAAATGGCCGAACGTTTCGTAACACAACTGCCAGTGTTCCAATACCCGGCCATTGGCAAGGGTGAACGGCTCCGTACTTGTAAACAGGCTGGAGCCGTCTTCGAGGTTCTGTATCGAATAACTCAAGACAGTATTACTTTAAAGTTTCCAGTACTTCGTCGTCTGAGCCTTCGGCTATATCATCAAACAGGAAAGTAGACATGTAACGTTCGCCGGTATCCGGCAACATGGCCAGAATGGTAGAGCCTTCAGGTGCAGTTTCAGCCACTTCAAGTGCAGTCGCAACCGTTGCACCGGCAGAGATACCACAGAAGATGCCTTCTTTGCGGGCCAGTTCAAGCGCGGTATCACGGGCAACCACGTCATTAACTGGCAATACTTCATCAATGACGTCACGGTTAAGGACCGGGGCGATAAAATCCGGCGTCCAACCCTGAATCTTGTGCGGTGCCCACTCTTTGCCACTGAGCAATGCCGCACCGGCAGGTTCGGTGCAGATGATTTTGATGTTTGGGCGGGCAGCCTTAAGTACTTCACCGACACCGGTGATGGTACCGCCAGTGCCGTAGCCACTGACAAAATAATCCAGCCGCTTGCCGGCAAAATCCTGCAAAATTTCAGGGGCGGTGGTGTTTCGGTGATATTCAGGATTGGCTTCGTTTTCAAACTGTCGAGCCAGGAACCAGCCGTTTTTCTCGGACAACTCTTTGGCAACCCGCACCATGCCGGTACCACGCTCGGCAGCCGGCGTCAGTACAACTTTGGCACCCAGGGCACGCATGATTTTGCGACGCTCAACAGAGAATGTTTCGGTCATAACCGCCACAAAAGGATGGTTCAATGCCGCACACACCATGGCCATGGCGATACCTGTATTACCGGAGGTCGCTTCTACGACGGTTTGGCCTTCTTCAAGTTCACCCTTTTGCCGGGCGTCGTTGATGATGGCAAATGCCAATCGGTCCTTTACAGAGGCCATAGGGTTAAAGTACTCGGCCTTCACGTAGAAGTTGACGTGTGCCGGTGCCAGGCGATTGATTTTAACGATGGGAGTCTGGCCGATTGTTTCTAAAATTGAATTGTAAATCATAAGGGTATGTCTCTTGCTGTCTTTCGCCACCCTGATTGAGATTTTTCTGAGCTCTGTTGCCAAAGGGGTGATCAGATTTTCAGGCGCACCAGTATGCCGTCAGTTCAATGCCAGTGCAAAAATCTAAAGCAGCTTGAAAGCATTGAATATTTTTTACCGACTCAGCTTAATGGACAGCACAGAAATACAGCTAATATAGGTGAGACTTTGCCGTGATTGTCATAGAATGTTGGACTATTGTGCGCTTGTCTGCTCCGGCCCGGATTTGTCGGTAGGAGGACAGCTCCGGAAACAGAGTGTGAGACTGTTAACAACTTATGTTTGCTTCGTTAATTAAGAAAGTTATTGGTAGCCGGAATGACCGCCAGCTGAAACGGATGGGTAAGATTGTCAAATCAATCAATGCCCTGGAAGAAAGCCTGGCGGCTTTGAGCGACGATGAGCTGAAGGCTAAAACCGGAGAGTTTCGCGAGCGCTTCAACAAAGGCGAAACCCTTGATGACCTGTTGCCTGAGGCGTTTGCTGTGGTTCGTGAGGCGGGCAAGCGGGTGATGGGCATGCGTCATTTTGATGTCCAGCTTATTGGTGGCATGACCCTCCATGAAGGGCGCATTGCCGAGATGCGCACCGGTGAAGGTAAGACACTGGTGGCCACCCTGCCTGCTTATTTGAACGCCATTCCCGGTCAGGGCGTTCATGTGGTTACCGTGAATGATTATCTGGCCCGTCGTGATGCGAACTGGATGCGCCCGCTCTATGAGTTTCTGGGGATGAGCGTGGGCATTGTTGTTCCGCAGCAGGATCCGGAAGAGAAGCGTCAGGCTTATCAGGCGGATATCACCTACGGAACCAATAACGAGTTTGGTTTTGACTACCTTCGTGACAATATGGCCTTCCGGAAGGAAGATCGCTTCCAGCGTGATCTCTTCTTCTCCATTGTCGATGAGGTTGACTCGATTCTGATTGATGAGGCCAGAACACCGCTGATTATTTCCGGTCCGGCTGAAGACTCCTCAGAACTTTATAAAAAGATGAATCAGCTGGTTCCCAGGCTGCAACGGCAGGAGCCCATTCCTGAAGACCAGGATCCCAATACCGTTGAATTTACCGGTCATTACTCAGTCGATGAGAAGACCCGCCAGGTTGAGTTGAATGAACTGGGCCATCAGTTTATTGAAGAGCTGCTGCAACAGGAAGGTTTGTTGCCGGAAGGGGAAAGCCTTTACGCCTCCAACAACCTGAACCTGCTGCACCATGCGAACTCAGCCCTGAAAGCCCATGTGCTGTTTAACCGCAATGTGGAATACATTGTTCAGAATAATGAAGTTCTGCTGGTAGATGAGCACACCGGTCGTACCATGCCGGGCCGTCGTCTCTCGGAAGGTCTCCATCAGGCGATTGAAGCGAAAGAAGGGTTGCGCATTCAGGCGGAGAGCCAGACTCTGGCTTCCACAACGTTCCAGAATTATTTCCGGAATTATGACAAGCTCTCCGGCATGACCGGTACTGCCGATACCGAAGCGTTCGAGTTCCGTCAGATTTATGGCCTCGACGTGATTGTTATTCCTACCCACAAGGAGATGGTTCGTCAGGATGGCAATGATCTCGTCTATCTGACGATCGCGGAAAAATACGACGCCATTATTGAAGATATCAAGGAAACGGTGAAAGCTGAGCGTCCGGTTCTGGTGGGTACGGCGTCTATCGACTCTTCTGAGCATCTGTCCAAAGCTCTTGATAAAGCGGGCATTGCTCACCAGGTACTGAATGCCAAATTCCATGAGAAAGAAGCCGATATCATCGCCCAGGCTGGTCGCCCCGGTGCGGTCACCATCGCCACCAATATGGCGGGCCGTGGTACCGATATCATGCTGGGCGGTAACTGGAAGGCAGAAGTTGCCGAGCTGGGTAGCCCGGCCCAGGAGCAAATTGATCAGATCAAAGCGGATTGGCAGAAACGCCACATGGCGGTGCTTGAAGCCGGTGGTCTGCATATTATCGGTACCGAGCGTCACGAGTCACGACGTATTGATAACCAGTTAAGAGGCCGTTCCGGTCGTCAGGGCGACCCGGGCTCTTCCCGTTTTTATCTGTCTCTGGAAGACAGCCTGATGCGGATTTTTGCTTCTGAGCGGGTCAAGAACTTTATGAAAGCCCTGGGCATGGAAAAAGGTGAAGCCATTGAACACCGCATGGTGACCAATGCCATCGAAAAAGCCCAGCGTAAAGTGGAAGGTCGCAACTTTGATATTCGTAAGCAGCTGCTGGAATATGATGATGTTGCCAATGACCAGCGTAAGGTCATTTATCATCAACGGGATGAACTGCTCAGTGCAGAGGATGTTTCTTCCAGTATTGAAGCACTGCGTGAAGACGTGGTCAGTGGCCTGATCAGTCAGCACATTCCACCCCAGAGCCTGGAAGAGCAGTGGGATGTGAAAGGTCTGGAAGAGAAACTGGCCAGCGAGCTCAATGAGCGTATGCCGGTTCAGCAGTGGCTGGATGAAGATGATCGTCTGGATGAAGAGGCGCTCCGTGAGCGTATTCTCCAGGGGGTAATCGATTCCTACCGCAAGAAGGAAGAATTGGCCGGTGCTGAAGTTCTGCGCAACTTTGAAAAGCATATTCTGCTGCGGATTCTGGATGACAAGTGGAAAGAGCATCTGGCCACCATGGACCACCTGAGACAGGGTATTCATCTCCGTGGTTATGCCCAGAAGAACCCCAAGCAGGAATACAAGCGTGAGGCGTTTGAGTTATTCCAGCAGATGCTTGAGGATATCAAGTACGACACGATTCGTATTATCTCCCATGTACAGGTGCAGGAAGATGATCGAACCGCTGAGATGGAACGTCAGCGTCGTGAGGAAATGGCCCGGAGAATGCAGTTTGAGCATGCCAGGGCCCAGGGTGTAGAAGCAGAAGCAACCGGGCAGGAAGCACCTGAAGAGGAAGCACACCAGCCATTTGTCCGGGAAGGGCGTAAAGTGGGGCGGAACGATCCGTGTCCATGTGGTTCCGGTAAGAAGTTTAAACAGTGCCACGGTAAAATTGCCTGATCAGGGCAGGTAACTTAAACTGCGGGTCAGCTTTAACAGGCTGACCCGTTTTTGTTTGTGCATCAGCATCTGCTCAAGGCGTAACAACAAAATCAGTCAAGAATAAGCAGCGATATCACCAATGGAGTCAATCATGGCAACGGGTTCTGGGGAATGGGCGGCAGTGAAACCGGTCAGGGGCTTTCGCCTGGGAACGGCTATGGCGGGGATCAGAAAACCCGGCCGCCGGGATCTTGTGGTTATGAACTGGGATAAGGGCAGCTCCGTGGCCGGGGTTTTTACCCTTAACCGCTTCTGTGCGGCCCCGGTTCATTTAAGCCGTGAGCGCTTAACCGGTGATCCCCGTTACTTTCTGATTAACACCGGCAATGCCAATGCAGGCACCGGTGAACAGGGAATGGCGGCAGCCAGGCTGACGTCATCCGAGCTGGCGACGTTGTCCAGCGTTAATGAGTGTCAGGTCCTGCCGTTTTCAACCGGCGTGATTGGTGAGCAGCTTCCGGTCAATACGCTCTGTGCAGCGCTACCAGCGGCGCTGTCTGATTTGCAAGAAGATAACTGGTTGCATGCCGCTGAAGGCATCATGACCACCGATACGCGACCTAAAGGCAGCAGTCGCCAATTTCAACATGAGGGAACCACCTATACGGTCTCCGGAATCAGTAAGGGTGCCGGAATGATCAAACCCAATATGGGCACCATGCTGGCTTATATCGCAACGGATGCGGCGGTTGAACAAACGTTTTTGCAAAACCTGTTGTTGGACATTACCAACCAATCCTTTAACCGGATCACCATCGATGGTGATACATCGACCAATGACAGCTTTATGGTGGTTGCCACAGGGGCGGCTGGTAATGATCCAATCACTGCCCGAGATTCCGGGTTGGCCGGGAAGTTAGCGGTGAGCCTTCGCGAGGTGGCCGTTGAGCTTGCCCAGGCAATTGTCAGGGATGGCGAGGGAGCCACCAAATTTGTCACTGTAAAAGTGGCAGAGGCGGCCACCCATCAGGACGCCCTGGAAGTGGCTTATACCGTCGCCCATTCGCCACTGGTTAAAACTGCCCTGTTTGCCAGTGACCCAAACTGGGGGCGAATTCTGGCAGCGGTTGGCCGGGCCGACATTCCTACGCTTGAGATTGACCGTGTATCCATCTGGCTGGGGGATACCGCCATTGTTGACTGCGGCCAGCCCGCAGTGGGTTATACCGAAGAGGCCGGCCAGAAAGTGATGGATCAGGAGGACATCCTGATCAGGATTTCCCTGGGCGCAGGCCATTGCACCGAAGAGATCTGGACGACCGATTTATCCCATGAGTATGTAAAGATCAATGCCGAGTATCGCACCTGAATCCATTGCCCCAATGATTATTGACAATAGAAACGTGGTTCATGTGGCAGTTGCTGTGATTCTTGGGGACGATGGCCGGGTTTTACTGGCCAAACGTCCTGAAGATAAACACATGGGTGGTTTATGGGAGTTTCCCGGCGGTAAAGTCGAGCCCGGGGAAGATATCAGGGTCGCCCTGAGCCGGGAACTTCGCGAAGAGCTGGATATCGGCGTTGCCACTTTTTCACCACTCATCAAAATTCGCCATGACTACCCTGATAAGTCCGTATTACTGGATACCTGGGTGGTCAGTGGTATTCAGGGCGAGCCGAAAGGCAATGAAGGTCAGTTGATTCGGTGGGTTGAGAAGGATTGTCTTAATGACTATGAGTTTCCTGAAGCCAATAAGGTGATTCTCCGGGCGCTGCAACTTCCTGACCATTATATGATTACCGGGCATTTTGCGGAAAAAGAAGCACTCTTTAACAGCGTTTTGGCAGCGCTGGATAACGGTATTCGCCTGATTCAATTTCGGGCTCATTGGCTTGAGGCGGGTGACTATCTCCGGCTGGCGCGGGAACTGTCAAGTTTCGTTCAGGCCGCTGGTGGGACGCTGATCATCAAAGGGGATCTCTCCCTTTTGTCAGAGTCATGGTGCCATGGACTGCATTTGACCTCCCGTCAGCTGGGTTTGCCGGTTAAACCTGAAAAGCGCCATAGCGGCCAGCTTCTGGTCGCCTCATGTCACGATAAGGCGCAGATCAAAGCGGCTGAGGCAATGGCGGTGGACTTTATTACCCTGTCACCGGTCAAGGCAACCGCTTCCCATCCTGAGGCCAGCCCTCTTGGGTTGGAGCGGGCTAAAATGCTGACTGGCATGGCAAAAGTCCCTGTGTTCTGGCTTGGGGGGATGAATCCAGAAGATGCGCATCTTGCCCGGCAGCTGGGTGCCCGGGGAATTGCCGCCATTCAGGCTTTTTGGGGCTGATTTTCTCTGGCTTCGGAACGCCTGATCAGAGCTATAGGGCCTATCAATTATTGGTCAGTTTTGCTTTTATTATGATTTTTAAATAACTAGAAATTATTTAATTCCTAAAAATTATAACTGACTATTGAACCAACTCATAATTTTCCTCTCTAAAACATCAGTATCACTTTAAAAAATCACAAACAACCAATAGAGGAAGTTATTATGCCTAGCTCAATCGGTGCACCTGCACCTCAAGTAACCGTTGTGGAACCCCGCAAAAGAGATTGGACCATCGTGAGATGGTGCCACAAAGTTGCCGATAGTGTTTCCAGAAAATTTGACGAAGGAAGCACATTCGGTAAATGGCTTGGACGTGCAGTTGCAGCAGTCTTTGTGCCTTTTGGAATCTTGCCTTCCCTGGTTGGTGATGCCATCCACGGTATTAGAGGTAAAGACCTTTCTGACAGGCGTGTTGAAACCACACAGGCAGTTGAAAAGAAAATTCCAACCATGGAAGAATTTGCGGCCCTGAAAGCGGATAAAGAAGCACTGATAGCGGATAAAGAAGCACTGCTTAAGAGGGTTTCTGCTGCAGAAGCGGATGCCAGGCAAGCAAAGCTTGAAAAAGAGGACCTTAATATTTGTGCTGAAAGTCAAGCTGACGCTCTGGTTCGTATTGCTCATGAAGAAAAGCAAGAGCTTTTAAAGAAGGCACAGGATAAATTCAATAAAGAGCGCGAATCTAAAGTTCGTTGTATCCGCAGGCAGCATAAGGAGCTTCAATTCAACGGCGTAAGATTAAAACGGCAGGAAAGAATACTGAAAGAACTGCAGACGGATCGGGAAAACTACAAGGCTGTTGCTATTCATCATAAGAATAAAACTGAAAGTTTAAGGAGTATCGCAGGTATTAATTTTCTACATGCTTTCAGAGAAACAAATAGGTCTATTTCTACGGAGAAAGAGTTGGTAAGGGAACAGAAAATAACCCGTTTTATGGCAGAAGAGTTGACGAAGGAACGGCAAAAAACCTGGCAAGAGAAATATCTGAATGACCTTTTTAAAGATTTCAAAGTTATGCATGATTCGAAAGATTCGAAAGATGTGCTGGCTGAGGAAAATTTGGTAAGTCGTGAAGAGTTGCAAAATTTAGATATTAACTCTGTTGTAAAGGTTGAAATGAATGAGGATGGGAAGGATCCAATCTTTAACCTTACCGTTTTAGCGCCGGGGGCTGTTAAGAGGGTTGTTAGTATCAATTTAAGCCAGTTGAACATTTTGTTGGATCGCATGGATCAATTTTATAATGAAAGGGTGGATTTTGAAGAAGGTGTTCATGTTGCCTTTAAGGCTCTGGAGGAGTGTGCCAGGGAATCAGAGTCAAAAATTAATGGTCTTGGGCAGATCAACGAAGAGGATTTTGACTCGCATTCCGTCGATGATAATGCAGGTAAAGCTGAAGGCATTGAAGGCATTGAAGGCGGTGAAGGCGGTGAAGGTGAGCAGCCTTTGTCGTTTGATAATTCTGCCCTGTATTTTCAACCGGAAGAACCTGCTGTGATCCTCTTGTCTCCGCTGGGTCAAAATGCCACTGGAAACCAACCTGGTGCAGAGGTTTCTGTTGATAAGCAAGATTCGGAATCTGTGAAGACTAATAATGGTGAAGAGGGGGTATAAATCTTCGAGACTCACCTGATCTCAAGCCATCGTTTGCCCATGGCAGCAAAGCTTGAAAATTAGTGCCATAAACCGGGGATATCCCCGGTTTTTTTATTGGCTTGCATATCGTCCTGAGCGTCAACAGGCCCTGAACATGACTACTTAATGCCGGGTGGGCACCTCATCAAGCTCCTGGGACATCAGGTCATCAAAGGCCGGATCACCCGGAATGGTATGTTCTTCTTTTGCCCAGGCACCAAAGTCAATCAGCTTGCAGCGTTCTGAGCAAAAGGGACGGTACTTGCTTTCGGGAACCCACTTCACGGCTGTTCCGCACTGTGGGCATTTAACGGTTTTGGTCATGTGCTAGCCAGATAGACTTGGAAAAGGTATATCGCCTCAATTCACCACAGGTGGCTGTGGTGGAGGTGCGTCCTGAATTTTGGGTTTGGAGCGGCCAATCAGGCCGAAGGTTAGCGTGCTCCAGATGGATGGATCAACGTCTTCAAACACCTTGTAACCTACAAAATTGCCATTCTTGTCCAGTGCCGGGTGGTTCGGGTAGTTCAGCCTCAACACCTCCAGGGCCTCACCGGCGGGTTCTGGCAGTTCCAGATGTTGATAGCCTTCGACCATAATGGCCAGGGCTTCGGGAACGGCAGGTGTCTGTTGCATATTCTCGACAACATAGCGCCCACGGTTGACCGCAGCGACATAGGCCTTACGTTTCAGATAATAGTTAGCGGCATGAATTTCATACTCGGCCAGCCGGTTACGGAGGGCAACCATGCGCTGGCGGGCATCCGGCACGTATTTACTCTCGGGGTAACGGCTCAGCAATTCAGAAAACTCGTTAAATGATACCCGGGCCTGGCCAGGGTCACGGCGGGTCAGATCCATTGGCAGGTATCGCTCCAGCAGACCCATGGACGCAGTGTTGGACGCCAGCCCTTTGATGTAATAGGCGTAGTCTGCATCAGGGTGTTGCGGGTGCAGGCGGATAAAACGGTCAGCGGCAGCCCTGGAGGCTTCCGGCTCGGCATTTTTGAAATAGGCGTAAATGATATCCAGTTGTGCCTGTTCAGCAAATGAACCAAAAGGATAGCGGGACTCCAGGGTTCTCAGAGATTTAATGGCTTCGGAATAGCGACCGTCCTCAAGCGCCTTGCTGGACAGTTGGTAAAGCTCAGGCTCAGACAGGGCTTCCGGGAGTTGCTCTTTATTTTCGGTGGATGCACAGCCCGCCAGAAGGATAGTGGCAAACACCATCAAAATGGATCTGGTGAGAAACGGGGGCAGTACCCTGGGCAATTTTGCAGTCAAGATGGTCATGGTGTTGATTGGTTTCCGTACTTGTCCCGTGCTCTTTAACACATCATTTTCTGTCGCTTTCGACAACCACTCAGGCTTCAGAGTCTTCTTGTGATAAACTCTTCAAACCGATAAAAAGACTTACTAAAGCTGCATTTAAACATAGTCTGCCGGAAAACGAAAAGACAAGATTTTACGGCGTTCTGGTTACAGGTATGTGCGGTTTGCGTTGTCGGTACTGAAAGTAGATTTATGAACTGAGTGTTGCTGAATGGGCGAAGTTACTAAACATGTCATCAAAGAGAGTGTCACGGTGCCTGATGATCAGGGTGGTCGTCGATTTGATCAGATAGCGGCGGCCTGTTTTCCGGAGTTTTCCAGGGCCCGGCTTCAGGAGTGGATTCGTGAGGGCTTTCTGGTGGTGGATGGCGATGCCCGAAAACCAAAAGAGAAGCTCTATGGCGGGGAACAGTTATCTCTGTCCGTTGAGGTTCAGCCTGAAGGGCAATGGACGGCGGAAAATATCCCGTTGAACGTTGTTTATCAGGATAACCATATCATGGTGATCAATAAGCCAGCAGGTCTGGTGGTGCATCCCGCTGCAGGAAATTATACTGGGACGCTGCTCAACGCCCTGTTGTATCACTATCCGGATAATGCAGCGTTGCCCCGGGCTGGCATTGTGCACCGGCTGGATAAGGATACCACCGGCCTGATGGTGGTTGCCCGTTCCCCGGCAGCGCACACCGACCTTGTTGCACAGCTGCAGGATCGTACGGTTCATCGCGAATATGAGGCGGTTGTGCGAGGGGTAATGACGGGAGGGGGTGTGGTTGATGCACCGATCGGCCGACACCCGCAAAACCGCTTGAAGATGGCCGTTGTGCGCGGTGGCAAACCGTCTGTTACCCATTACCGGGTAGTGAAACGTTATAAGGCGCACACCCATATCCGACTTAACCTGCAAACGGGCAGAACTCATCAGATCCGTGTGCATATGAGTCACCAGCACTTCCCCCTGGTGGGTGATGACCTTTACGGTGGGGGGCTTAAGTTGCCCAAGTCATGCCCGGCTGCGTTGGAAGTCGTTCTGAGAGCATTCAGACGACAGGCCCTTCATGCCCGTCAGCTTGGTCTGATACATCCGGCCACGGGTGAGTATATGGAATGGGAGGTGCCCCTGACCGATGATTTCCAAATGTTATTGGACAGTCTGGCTGCCAATGAGCCGCTCTCAGATTAAGGCAGAGGAGAATGTGAGTGAGCAGTGAGCGCTTCCTCTGGGCCGACTGGCCTGCACCGGAGGGTGTTAAAGCGTTAGTGACTACCCGAAAGGGTGGGCTGAGTGACGCTGGTTTTTCCAGCTTCAACCTCGGGCTCTACTGTGGTGATGATCAGGACACGGTTCGGGCAAACCGGCAGCGACTGGAGCAGGACCTTGATCTGACAACATCCCCGCTGTGGTTAAGACAGGTGCATGGTGTTGCCGTTGCTGATGCCAATGCTGATCAGCAGGAAACGGAAGCAGATGCTTCGGTTTCCCGCCAACCGGGAGCAGCCTGTGCTGTGCTGACGGCAGACTGTTTACCGGTTCTGTTCTGTAACCTGGAAGGAACGGTGGTCGCGGCCGCTCATGCTGGCTGGAAAGGGTTAGTGGGCGGGGTTCTTGAAGCGACGGTGCATTCCATGGCAGTGCCACCCCAAACCGTTATGGCCTGGCTGGGGCCTGCCATCGGTCAGCATAATTTTGAGGTTGGACCGGAAGTCAGGGAGCAGTTCCTGGCGGAAGATGCTGGTTGCTCTGAAGCATTTATTCCCGGCCGTGGTGATCGCTGGTTTGCCGATCTTTATTTGCTGGCGCGCAGGCGGCTGAGCAGGCTTGGCATTAACAAGGTGTACGGTGGTGAGTTCTGTAGTTATGACCAGTCTGATCTTTTCTATTCTTACCGTCGCGATGGAAATGCGTCGGGAAGGATGGCCTCCCTGATCTGGAGAGTGCCATCTCTGGCCTGATACAGACCTCCCCGGAGCCTTTTGCCTTCCCGCTTAAATGTTTCCTGCTTCTGTTTCGGGGAGGGGAAAGGTTCATTCAGGAATGGGGGGGAGTGGTTTGGTATAGGTGCGGTTAGCAGTCCAATGGTGGTCATGGGATTCTGAAGCCTATTGTTTATCGGTGTCGGGTTTGATCAGACAACGGTTGTCTTGTGGGTAACAGTTATCTGCTGGCTCAGATATCGGTTGGAAAGTGCTCATAAGGGGCGTCTCTGGTGCTGGTTCTACTTTGCGAACAGCCAGTTCGATCCATTGGCTTTCTGAGGGTACTTGCGCAATGGATGTTTTTCTTACGAAGTCTCCGGTCAGGTTATCGAAACTTTGTAAATGCCGGGTTGGTGAACTTATTGTTGCTATTTGTCCGTGTTTAAACTGGTTAATGGTGTTTGGTGGTTTTTTTTGGTAGGCATCTGTTGGAGTCGAAACATTTTGAGGGTTTTGCCGGTTGAAATTTAACCGGCTGATCCCAGCTAAACAGTTCATCAGTTCATTCTCATTATGGTGGGTTCAAAAAGAGCAGACTGGCAATAAGCGTGATTGGTTCCTGTTGATTAAATAAAAAGATGTTTTCGCAGTTACGATTTACTGTTCATCCTTGAAATGCCACACACCAGCACTATATAGATACCTAACCATATGAAATCATCTGTTTCTGGCTATTTAAAAGTAAAAACCGGAAGTGAGATCATGAGTAGGAGAAGGTCATTATGAGAATGGATCGGCTGACCAGCAAACTCCAGTCAGCTCTGTCTGATGCCCAGTCTCTGGCTATTGGCAAAGATAACAGTCAGATTGAGCCCGTCCACCTTTTGCTTGCGCTCATCGACCAGAAGGGAGGCTCGGTCAAGCCTCTGCTGATGCAGGTCGGCTTTGATGTGAACACCCTTCGTGGTGAGCTGACCGACATGCTGGAACAGCTGGCCAGGGTGTCATCGCCGACCGGTGATATTCAGACGTCCCAGGCCCTCTATCGAATGCTGAACCTTGCGGACAAAAAAGCACAGCAGGCCAGTGACCAGTTTATTTCCAGTGAAACCATGCTGCTGGTCATGATGGAAGACAGTGGTCCGCTGGGCAAATTACTGAGCAGTCAGGGAGTCAGCCAGAAAGCGCTGGAAAACGCTATTAAAAATATTCGCGGAGGCGCGTCTATTGACGACCCGAATGCGGAAGATTCCCGAAACTCCCTGAGCAAATACACCATTGATCTGACCGAACGTGCAGAAGTGGGTAAGCTGGATCCGGTCATTGGCCGGGATGATGAAATCCGGCGGACGATCCAGGTTCTGCAACGAAGAACCAAAAATAATCCGGTGATTATTGGAGAGCCGGGCGTCGGTAAAACCGCCATTGTTGAAGGACTGGCCCAGCGTATCGTCAATGGTGAAGTGCCTGAAGGTTTGAAAGGAAAAAGGCTGCTATCGCTGGATATGGGCGCATTGATCGCTGGTGCCAAGTTCCGTGGCGAGTTTGAAGAGCGGCTGAAGTCAGTGCTGAATGACCTGGCCAAACAGGAAGGTCAGATCATCCTGTTTATTGATGAAATACATACCATGGTGGGTGCCGGTAAAGCGGATGGGGCCATGGACGCCGGGAACATGTTGAAACCTGCGCTGGCCAGGGGCGAGTTGCATTGTGTCGGTGCCACGACCCTCGATGAGTACAGACAATATATTGAGAAAGACGCGGCCCTTGAAAGGCGTTTCCAGAAGGTGCTGGTGGATGAGCCCACGGAAGAGGATGCCATCGCCATTCTCCGTGGCCTGAAGGAACGCTATGAGGCGCATCACGGGGTTGATATTACTGATCCGGCCATTATTGCTGCGGTCAAACTGTCCCAGCGTTATATCACTGATCGACAACTGCCGGATAAGGCGATTGATCTGATTGATGAGTCCGCCAGCCGTATTCGGATGGAAATGGACTCCAAGCCGGAAGCCATGGATCGACTGGAACGTCGCCTGATTCAACTCAAAATAGAGCAGGAAGCCCTGAAGAAAGAAGATGATGAAGCGTCCAGGGAGCGTCTGGCCAGGCTGAATGAGCAGGTTGGTGAACTGGAGCGCGAATACTCGGACCTGGAAGATGTCTGGAAAGCAGAAAAAGCCCAGTTGCAAGGGGGGCAGAAGCTGCGAGAAGCAAAAGAAAAACTGTTGATTGAGCTGGAAGCCGCCAGACGGGCAGGGGATTTAACCAAAATGTCTGAAATACAGTATGGCACCCTGCCGGAACTGGATAAACAGCTGGCCCAGGCGGATGCGCTGGAAACCGGCGAGCATCAGCTGCTGAGAAACCGGGTCACGGAAGAAGAGATTGCTGAAGTGGTGTCCAAATGGACAGGCATTCCGGTTGCCAAGATGCTGGAAGGCGAGAAAGAGAAGTTGCTGCGTATGGAGGATGCGCTCCATAAACGGGTGGTTGGCCAGGATGAGGCAGTGATTGCGGTTGCTAATGCGGTGCGGCGCTCCCGGGCCGGGTTAGCGGATCCCAACCGCCCTAACGGCTCCTTTATGTTCCTTGGCCCAACCGGTGTTGGTAAGACCGAACTGTGTAAGGCGCTGGCTGAATTTCTGTTTGATACGGAAGATGCCATCGTCCGTATCGACATGTCAGAGTTTATGGAGAAACACTCGGTTTCCCGCCTGTTAGGTGCGCCTCCGGGGTATGTAGGTTATGAGGAAGGTGGCTACCTGACCGAAGCCGTACGTCGTAAGCCGTACTCTCTGGTGTTGATGGATGAAGTTGAGAAGGCGCATCCGGATGTTTTTAATATTCTTCTGCAGGTATTGGAAGATGGTCGTCTGACCGATGGTCAGGGGAGAACGGTAGACTTTAAAAATACCGTTATTGTCATGACATCAAACCTGGGGTCTGACCTTATTCAGACATTCCAGAACAAAGAGACCGGTGAAACCGATTTTGAACAGCTGAAGAGTACCCTGATTGAGGTGGTAGGCACGCACTTCCGGCCAGAGTTTGTTAACCGGATTGATGAGGTAGTGGTATTCCATCCGCTGGGTGCCAGCCAGATCAAATCCATCGCCAGCATACAGTTGGCTAACCTGGATCGCAGGCTGGCGGACAATAATCTACGGCTGACGCTTTCTGATGAGGCAATGGATCAGCTGGCAGAAGTCGGTTTTGACCCGGTGTATGGTGCCCGGCCATTGAAGCGGGCTATTCAACGGAGCATAGAAAACCCGCTGGCTGAAGCTATTCTATCTGGCCGATATAAACCAGGTGATACCATTAACGTGGCAGTGCAGGATGGGGAGCTGGCGTTTTCCTGATTGAGAAAACTACGGATTGAACGATTTTTCACCTGACCTTACGTTAGCAGGTATTCTTTTTAATGGAAGGGACTGCCTGCTTCCTCAGGATACTCTTCCTCAGTTTTCTGCAATAGGATTTGCATAGAGGTATTTATATGTATCCAGTGGTTGTATCCGATCTTGATGGAACTCTGCTCACCAAACAGCATGAACTTTCTCCCAGAACCCGTGACGTGATTCGGTATCTGAGTGAGAAAGGTATCAAATTTATTTTTGCTACTGGCCGCCACTTTCAGGATGTTGAAAGAATAAGATCACAGCTTGGCGTGGATATGTATCTGATTACCAGTAATGGTGCCAGAGTTCATAATCCGAAGGGCGAAATGATTGTTCAGCACGATATTAACCCCGAATTTGTGCAGCCATTATTGTCCCTGCGAAAACCCTTTGCAGATAAGGTTCATACCAGCGTTTATCAGGGAGAGCAGTGGCGGGTTGAGGTTGAGCATAAGGACCTACATGGGTTCAGCAAGGCGAGCGGCTTTACCTATCATTTGGCTGATTTTGATACGGTTGAAACCAGTGCCATCCAGAAGATCTTTTTTGTCGCGGAATCCCACGCTGACTTATTGCCACTGTCTGACCGGGCCCGTGAACTTTACGGTGATCAGTTTTATATGACCTACTCTCTGCCGGAGTGTTTTGAAATTATGGCACCGGGCGTTTGCAAGGGGACAGCACTGGAAGAGGTGCTGAAGCTGAAAGGCTATGGTCTGCAGGATGCCATCGCTTTTGGTGATGGTATGAATGACTTTGAGATGCTGTCCAGCGTCGGCAAAGGTGTGGTGATGGGTAATGCTGACCCATCGCTGGTGAACAGTCTGCCGGGACTTGAGCGTATTGGTCATTGTGATGACCACTCGGTGGCTGAGTACCTGGCGAAGCTTTACGGCCTTTAACTATTTCCTGTTGGTGGTCCTGGCGCATGGCTGCTTTGGCATAGCCAGCAACGGTGACCACCGTCTTCCTCGTCAGCCGTGCGCTGACTTGTCAACAGCTTTACATCATCGTTGTTCATATCTATTGCATTTCTTTATGCTGGGTTGACATAAACCCTGGGCAGTTCATGTTATAGAGGAACTTTTACAAGAAAGAACAGTCCTAGCTTGTGATTCAATTATTCAATTATTCAATTATTCAATGACTGACCCATATTTTAACTCTCACTCCTTATATTTGGAGTTTCACAAAGCCTATGAGTCTGTTATGTCGAGCAATGGATTGGTTGTGCATGGCTGGCCGCAACATAGAGGTTTAGCATTTGGGCGGCCGGTTGAACAAACTGCACCCGTCAGGTATTTAAACCCCTTGATTCCATGTGGTGCAAGCTTCAATAGCTCATTCAGTGATGTTCATTTTAAAAACATGCCAGTCAATGTTGTTGCTTCTCATGAATCTGAACAAAGTGAACTGCCAGGCTCATCATATACACCCGGTGCATACCAACAAATCGGCCAAAATACTAAAGCGCTTACCGGTCAATCAGAAATAAGAATTGATCGGGTTTGGAGTATGGCCGGTGATGCGAATGCTCACTTATACGCCATTAATGCTAATCATCCCCCACCCACCGCAACATTGACAGGCACTGTAGGAAATAATGTTTCAGGTTCAGGGGAATTCACCTCGCAAAGCTTATCAGTTGCTGATGTTCAGCACACTCCCGATGAACCTCTGGCCACTATCACTGATAAGACTTACCAGAAGGGTTGCACAAGGTCAGAGAAAATGAAGGCTTACCAGAAGACTTACCGTCAGTCTGAGAAGGGGAAGGCTTACTACAGGGCTTTCTTCAAGGCTTACCGTCAGTCAGAGAAGGGGAAGGCCTACTACAAGGCTTACCGCAGGTCAGAGAAATATAAGGCTTATCGTAAGGCTTACCAGAGGTCTTACCGCACGACTAACCAGAAGGCCAACGAACAGTCCAGTGAACCGGCGAAGGCTGCCCAGAGAATTCATGAGGAGTCTGTTAAGCTAAAGGCTTTCAAGAAGGATTGCCGGAAGGCTTATGTAAGGAATTACCAAAAGGCTTACCGAAAGGCTTACTATCCGGTATTGAAGAATACCGGCGATATAGAAAAAGCCAGAATCGCTGGCAGGCAAGCTACTGCCTTTGTAAAAGAAGCGAATAGAGCAAGAAAGATGAGTCTGAAGCAAACTCCATTGCCCTCCCCACCTGCCCGGTTTTCAAGCTGACTGAATCAAAGGGGAACTTTTTAAGTAAAGAACAGTCATAATCTCAGATTCAATTATTCAATTATTCAATTATTCAATTATTCAATTATTCAATTATTCAATTATTCAATTATTCAATTATTCAATGACTGATCCATATTTTAACTCACACTTTCTGCGTTTGGAGTTTCACAAAGCGTACGAGCCTGTTATATCGAACAATGGATTGGTTTTTTATGGCTGGCCGCAGCACAGAGGTTTAGCATTTGGACTGCAGGTTGAACAAACTGTACCAGTCAGATATTTAGGTATTTTGGTGCCATGTGGTGCAAGCTTCAATAACCCGGTCAGGGATGTTCATTTTAAAAAAGTGCCAGACAGGGCTATTTATCTTCAAGAATCTGAACAGGGTGAACCGATAGACTTATCACACAGACTTGGAGCATACCGGCAAGCCGACCAAAATACTAAAATCCTTACCGCTCCATCTGAAGGAAGAATTGATCGGGTTTGGAGTATGAGAGATGAAGCGAATGCTCACTTATATTCTATCAATGCTAATCACACCCCACCTGCTTCAACACTGAAAGGCACTGCAGTAAATGAGTCGGATGTTAAAGCTTCTACTTCCGGCTCTGGTGAGTCTGTGACGATATCTCATGATAAGACGTACCAGAAGGCTGATGCCCAGTCCAAAAAACGGAAAGCTTGCCGTGAGCCAGATAAAGAACGGGTGTGTCGGCAAACTCGCAAACGGTCCGAAAAACGGAAGGCTTCCCAGAAGGCTTATGTACATTCCGAAAAAGGGAAGGCTACCCGAAAGGCTTACGAACGGTCCGAAAAGCGTAGGGCTGCCCAGAAGATTAATAATAAGATTTACAATCAGTCCGAAAAAGGGAAGGCTGTCCGACGGGCTTATGCGAAATCCGAGAAACGCAGGGCTTACCAGAGGGCATACCAGAGGGTTTACCAGAAGAGTTACTATCACGTTTTCAAAAAAACCGGTGATAGAGAGCAAGCAAGAATTGCTGCCAGGCAAGCGACTGCCTTTCAAAAAGAATTGGATAAAACAAAAAATAATGAGCTTTCATCGGTCTCTGTTTCTTAGCTTGTCGAAGTACGGTGGCACTATCCTTCGACAGCTCAGGATGAACGGGTATTAACGCCTGGGAGGCTGACCGAGAATAGCGCCCGTGTAGGCGACCCCGTAGCGAGGATGGCAGAAAATTGAGGATAAAAAGTCGGAAATTTTTAGTGAATAGTGGTTCTATTTGCTAAAAATTTCCGACTTTTTAGACCAATTTGCTGCCACCGCAGTAGGGCAGTCTATTCTCGGTCAGCCTCCTGGTTTTCAAACTGACTCAGTATCATAGCTATCCAAAGCTTCTGGCTTTTTGATAAGCACTTCGCTGGTGCATGCGCTCAAGGTAAGCCAGAGTATTAGTGCGTCCTTCCAGCACGCCTTGAGATTGGGCAATCTCAAGCATAAAGGTCATCATAATATCCGCCGCGCTAAAGGTATCGCCCGCGAAATAGGGTGAATTCGCCAGGGTGGATTCGATATACGAAAAATCCAGGGCAAGTTCTTTAGCAAGGTAACCGTCCAGCGGTTGGGTACCGTCTCTTTGCTCCATCTGCAGTAGCAGATTGGCAATCAGAGGCAGGCTCAGAGAACCTTCGGCAAAATGCAGCCACTCCAGGTAGCGGTAATAGCCGGGCGTGCCAGCGTCCGGGCGCAGTCTCTTTTCGGTGTCCTGATCGAGAATGTACTCCATTACGGCACCGGACTCACACATCACCACGTCACCGTCCTCAATCACCGGAGCTTTATTGAGGGGGTGAATTTTTCCAAGGCTGGCAGGCGCTAAACGGGTACTCTCATCCCGTTGATAATGCACTAACTGATATGGCATTTGCAGTTCTTCCAAAAGCCAGATCACACGGGTCGAACGGGATGCATTCAAGTGATGTACAGTAATCATGGAAAACCCCTGTTAAGCCAGGTTGTCGGGACCGACACGAACTACAAGCTTGCCAAAGTTCTTGCCTTCAAGAAGACCAATAAAGGCTTCAACCGAGTTTTCCAGGCCGTCCACCAGATGCTCTTTGTAATGGATTTGTCCCTGAGACAGCCACTGTTGCATAGCAGCGAAAAACTCGGGATACCGGTGGCCATAGTCGTCAAATACAATGAAACCCTGCATTTTAACGCGCTTGACTAACAGCGTACCCATCAGTGCGGACATCCGGTCTGGCCCCTCCGGTAAGGCAGTGGCATTGTATTGGGAAATCAGGCCACATAAGGGAACTCGGGCGGAAGGATTAAGCAGCGGCATAACAGCATCAAAGACACGCCCACCGACATTCTCAAAATAAACATCAATACCGTCTGCACAGGCATTGGCCAGCTGTGCTGGTAAATCTTCTGAATAATGATCAAGGCAAGCGTCAAAGCCCAATTTCTTAACTGCGTAGTCACACTTTTCAGCGCCACCAGCAATACCGACCACCTTACATCCTTTTATTTTGGCAATCTGACCGACAAGGCTGCCCACAGCACCTGTGGCAGCTGCCACCACTACGGTTTCACCCGCTTCAGGCTGGCCAATATCCAGTAAGCCCATATAGGCTGTCAGCCCCGGCATACCCAGCACACCCAGGCCATACGAAGGCTTGACCAGCGTACTGTCAATTTTGACCAGGTCAGCGCCATTGGACACGCTGAAATCCTGCCAGCCGCCACCAGCAACCACCCAGTCACCCACGGCAAAATTGGCATTCCTGGAAAGCTCGACGCGACAAACACTGCCCCCAACCATCACCTCATTAATAGCCACCGGATCGGCGTACGACTTGGCATCATTCATCCGTCCACGCATATAAGGGTCGAGAGACAGATAGACCGTTCGCAACAATACTTCGCCCTCAGCCGGCTCAGGTTTGCTACTGCTGACTAACTTAAAGTTTTCAACTGTTGGTGCCCCCGAGGGTCTGGACGCCAGCAGGATTTGTCGATTGGTGTTTTGGGATTGGTTTAAAGTATCCACGGTTTACTCCATTAAAATATGTATTAGATGAATGGGGCAAAAGCTGAAGAAGAGTGCTTTTGCCAGAAGACCTCGATCAAAAATCGCACTGTGAGACAGGTAATGGCCAGGACAGTAAAATCAGTGCTTCAAACGTAAGACACTGGCTGGATAGCCTGCTTGATTAAGCGTAATCCGGCAAGCATTCTGAAGGTTACCGTCCTGAACATCAATGTCTGCAGTTTGCACCTGAGTAGTTAGTTAACGACTTAACAACCGGATCACCGCAACAGCCACTGCATGAGCACTCGCCGGATTCTGCCCGGTGATCACGCGATCATCTTCGATCACCAGCTCCTGCCATGGCTGAACTTTGTTGTAGCGGACGGCATTGCGAGCGAGAGATTCCTCAAGAAGGAATGGGATGTCATTGATGGTGCCGAAATCAATTTCTTCTTCACGGGTAAAGCCAGTGACCGATTTGGTGGTCAGTAACTTCTCACCTGAACTCAGTGTAATCGGTAATAACGCCGCAGGTCCGTGACAAACCGCAGCCAGAATCCCACCTTTTTCATAGTGACTGGCACTTAACCTGGCCACCGTCTCATTTGACGACAAATCAGACAGCAGGCCAAAACCTCCCGGATAGAAGACCGCGTCGTAATCATCAATGTTAATGTCTGAGGCCGGGATTGTGTTGTTGATACGGTTCTGGAATTCTTCATTACCCAGAACACGACTATTGATCTCATCACCATCAATATCGGTTCCATACAGTGGTGCCTGACCACCATGAATGGAGGTGATATCGTAGGTGCAACCATGCTCCATAAATACCTGTAAGGCATGGGTTAACTCGGGCGAGTATGTACCGTTGGCCTGATCAGTAGTACCCAGCGTTGCGTGATTGGTAACAGGAATCAGAATTCTTTTCATGGGGGTCCCTCTCTACCGACATGGATAACTATTCTTATGGCGACGACTATACTCCTGCCCCCGGGGTGATAATAGTGATTTTTTTAAATTCTTTCGACGCTGACCACCTTCGTCTATCAAGTGGTGATATTTGCTGCAAATCTTTGCAAGAAACGCGAGGATGTTATCTTGCTTTCACAGGATTCAACATCCTGCATTAGTTGTTCAATTTCTTCAGGGAATAATGCTATTGCCAATTGTCCCATGAGCCCTTCGAGATCATTGAGGCGTTGAAAGGTTTTAGGTGAAAAGTCTTTTGGTTCCATCGTAAGTACTCGTTGTGACGTCCATATCTTTCTTATGTTGGATTCCGGGTTAAGCAGATCCCTTCGCAGTGATTGTGCAAGTGCAGGTTTGGTACATTGTTCAGACCATTTTCCAAACAGATCTATGATCTCTGAACTCTCAATTTCCTGTTGCTGTTTACCCGGGATGGCCGTGGGGATGCTCAATCTGATTTCGTCCAGTAACTGCGGCAGCCGTCTGTTGTCTCCATCAATCATCGCCAGCAAAAGTTCCGAACAGTGTTTATTAAATTCGGTCGCTGATAAAGCATTACTCTTCGCGACATGAACTTTGATGGTTCTGGTTTTTAATGGTTTTTCAAGCCAGAAAATAAGTTTATTGAAAAGAGTCCGGACGCTTTGCCAAATAGCGGTTTTCCTTCCATGAAATAACTTCCCGGCACTGGCTGCCCGGACGTTGTCTTTGTTGGGTAGAAATTTCTGTGGTGAGGGAGAGGTTGGTTTATTGACCGGGTCCATGGCTAATCCTCTTGCTTTATTATTCGGTACCGCTAAATTGATAGTAGTTTGATCTGAGCGTTGCTTTTCCTTCTGCATCGCCCTGTTTGTTTCATCGAAATGGTGTGTTTTGTACCGACATCATTTTTTGTTGTCGTGTATTGTTTAAAGCCAGATGACTCAGTTGCTTTTTATGATAATTTATCAATCTCATAATCTACAGTAGCGGGGCATAGTGCAGCAAATGGTGCAGCAAATGGTGCAGCAAATGGTGCAGCAAATGTTTCTGGCTACTTGAAGGATGCACGATTTTACCCTGGTCCAAAATACACTGAAATTGGTGATGCGCCTATGTACGCTATGCATAAAGAGAATCTGGTCGGTTGTCAGTGGGTGGAGTCACCTGTCGGGCGTCTCAACGTTATGGCCTCTGCTGATGGCGTTGTTTCTGTGAAACGTACCAATAATCATGGCTTGCAGGCTGAAGCCAGCACGGCTGAACATACATCGGTTGCCGTGCAACAGGCTATTAATGGTCATCTGGCTCAGGCCAGAGATGAGTTGGAGTCCTACTTTCGCGGAGAGTTGACCCGCTTCACAGTGGCGCTGGATCTTCGTGGTACCGACTTTCAGCAGCAGGTATGGAGTGCGTTACAGCAGATTGGCTATGGCAAGAGCTGTTCCTACCAGGATATTGCCAGCAGCATCCGTCGGCCTAAAGCGGTCAGGGCCGTGGGAGCCGCCAATGGTGCCAACCCGGTGGCGATCATTGTGCCCTGCCACAGGGTGATCGGAAAAAACGGTAAACTGACCGGTTATGCCTATGGGGTTGAGATGAAGAGGTATCTGCTGGATCTTGAGCAGGGTAATAGGAGGGAAGGGAGATAATCAGGGGGGCTGGCTTTTCATGAAAAAGCCAGCCGGGGTTGCTATCAGAGCCAGCCGCCCAGGTCTTTCCAGCGGTTCACAATGGTGCAGAACAGCTCAGCGGTTTTTTCCGTATCGTAACGGGCTGAGTGAGCCTCTGATTTATCAAAATCAATATCCGCTTCGACACAGGCTTTGGCCAGCACTGTTTGTCCATAGGCCAGACCAGCCAGCGTAGCGGTATCAAAGCAGGAGAACGGATGGAAGGGATTCCGTTTCACATCACAGCGCTCAGCCGCTGCCATGACAAACCCCAGGTCGAACGACGCATTGTGTCCAACCAGTACCGCCCTGTTGCATCCCTGGCTTTTTACCGCCTTACGGACGGAACGGAAAATCTTGTTGATGGCCTCCTCTTCCGCCATGGCAATGCGCAGCGGGTGAAAGGGGTTAATACCAATAAAGTCGATAGCGGCCTGCTCAATATTGGCACCTTCGAATGGCTTGATATGGTACGACTCCGATGGGCCCGGGTGGATAAAACCGTGCTCATCCATTTCAATCACGGTGGCTGCAATTTCCAGCAGTGCATCTGTAGCGGCATTGAAGCCGCCGGTTTCCACATCGATTACCACAGGCAGAAAGCCGCGGAATCTGTTGGCCATGGAGTGGCTGTCATCGGCCCTCAAAGGCTTCTCCTTACTCATTAACTGTCAAAAAATACCGCAGGTTGCCACCAGGTTATTAGGGCAGCAAGAGTGGGATTTTTCCTCGGCTCACGGCTGCTTTAGCCAATGGCTATGATTTGAGCCGCCAGGATACGGTTTCTCCGGCTCTCAGAGGTTTCACCCGGTTATCACCGAAGGCAATGGATTCTGGCATGACCCAGTCCTCTTTCACCAGGGTAATGGTGTCCTGGTTTCTGGGCAGGCCATAGAAATCGGGGCCATTGAAACTGGCAAAGGCTTCCAGTTTATCCAGAGCGCCCATCATGTCAAAGGCCTCGGCATAGAGTTCAATGGCTGCCGGTGCTGTGTAGCAACCTGCACATCCACAGGGGGACTCTTTGGCACCAATGGCATGGGGAGCAGAGTCGGTTCCCAGGAAAAAGCGACGATTGCCGCTTACTGCGGCTTCCAGCAGCGCCTGCTGATGCCGGTTTCTCTTGAGAATTGGCAGGCAGTAATAATGGGGTTTGATACCACCAACCAGCATGTGGTTGCGATTATACAACAAATGATGGGCGGTAATGGTAGCCCCCAGGTTTTCTCCCCCTTCATTGACGAACCGGGCAGCATCAGCCGTGGTGATGTGTTCCATGATGATCTTCAGGGTCGGGAAGCGTTCTACCAGTTTAACCAGGTGGCGGTCAATAAAGGTCTTTTCCCGGTCAAAGATATCGATGTCGGCATCGGTAACTTCACCATGCACCAGCAATGGCAGTCCACACTCCGCCATGGTTTCCAAAGCGTCGTAAATGTTCTCGAGGTTTGTCACGCCGGCATCAGAATGGGTGGTTGCGCCGGCAGGATAGAGTTTCAGTGCCACCACATCACCCCGTTGATGGGCATTCAGGATAGTTTCAGGGGACGTTTTATCGGTCAGATACAACGTCATTAATGGTTGAAATGCCGAATCAGCAGATACCTGTTCGAGAATACGCGCCTTGTACTGGCTGGCCAGATCGGCATCCGTTACCGGTGGTACCAGGTTGGGCATAATGATCGCCCGGCCAAAGGTTCTGGCGGTGGCTGCCACCGTTTCCGTCAGAACATTGCCATCACGAAGGTGGAGGTGCCAGTCATCAGGGCGGGTAATGGTCAGTAATTGGCTCATTTTGGAAGGTACCTGTTCCGGTTATATATGATCGAACCGGATGGGCATCCTAGCGAAAAAAAGGCCATGTTGATAGTAGGGGCCTGAGAAAAGAGGCATAAAAGCAGCGCTTTAACCCGTATTTCTGGCCTTTTGATGTTATGATTCCCGGGCTTTATCTACACTGACTCCGGCTTAGGCCAAATAATGATGAAAGCGTCTTGGCGAAGCGCTATTTATGAATTATTATTCACAAAAAAAGAATATTTATCCTTCACTGTTGACAGATTCCTGTTGCGGTATGTCGTTGGAGTTGAGCAATGAAAAAAATTAATAAAGTGGTTCTGGCCTATTCCGGCGGCCTGGACACCTCAGTGATCGCAAAATGGCTGGAAGACACCTATCAGTGTGAAGTGGTTACCTTTACCGCGGACCTGGGGCAGGGTGAAGAGGTAGAGCCAGCCCGGGCCAAGGCAGAAGCCCTTGGCATTAAACAGATCTATATCGATGATCTGCGCGAAGAGTTTGTCCGTGACTTTGTCTTTCCCATGTTCCGTGCCAATACCATTTACGAGGGTGAATACCTGCTGGGAACCTCCATTGCCAGACCACTGATTTCCAAGCGCCTGATTGAGATTGCCAATGAAACCGGTGCCGATGCCATTGCCCACGGTGCCACCGGTAAAGGGAATGACCAGGTGCGATTCGAGCTGGGTGCTTATGCACTGAAACCGGGGGTTCAGGTGATTGCGCCCTGGCGTGAGTGGGACCTGAACTCACGGGAAAAACTGCTGGCTTACTGCGATGAGCACGGTATTGCGGTGGAGCGCAAGAAAGGCAAATCGCCTTACTCCATGGATGCCAACCTGCTGCATATCTCCTACGAGGGCGGCATTCTGGAAGACCCATGGGCGGAGCCGGAAGAAGAGATGTGGCGCTGGTCGGTAGCGCCTGAATCCGCCCCGGATGTGCCGACCTATCTGAATCTGAGCTATCACAAGGGGGATATTGTTGCCATCGATGGGGAGGCAATGACGCCAGCCCGAGTGCTTGCCTTCCTGAATCGGATTGGTGGTGAAAATGGCATTGGCCGTCTGGACATTGTTGAGAACCGCTATGTGGGCATGAAGTCCCGGGGCTGCTATGAAACGCCCGGAGGCACCATTATGCTTAAAGCGCACCGGGCCATTGAATCCATTACCCTGGACCGGGAAGTGGCCCACCTGAAAGATGAGCTGATGCCGCGCTATGCCAAACTGATCTACAACGGCTACTGGTGGTCACCGGAGCGGGAAATGCTCCAGAAGATGATTGATGAAAGCCAGGAGCCCGTGAATGGTGAAGTTCGCCTGAAATTGTATAAGGGCAATGTCACGGTGGTTGGCAGACGTTCTGATGACTCGCTGTTTGACGAAACTATCGCGACCTTTGAGGACGATGCCGGAGCCTACAACCAGGGGGATGCTGAAGGGTTTATTAAGCTGAATGCATTGCGGTTAAGGATTGCGGCGAATAAAGGACGAAAATTAGACTGAAAATGACAGGCCTGCATTTCGGGTGCAGGCCATTATCAGTATTATTGTATTAATCCACCTTTTACCAGGCTGTTCGGCCCTGTTGGGCTGAACTGATCAAAACAGGGCAACAGTTTATTTTCAACTAAACTACCCTCAGCAGTGTTCATCTTGCTCAGCTATTCTCGGACAGCCTCTTGGGAATGCTTCTGTCCCAGGCTTAATATTTATTCTAATATCGTCGTTTAATGAAGAAGATTTACAGATAATGTTCCGAACTTATCATAAATTAATGCAGACGACGGGAGGTACAAATTTCGCAGAATTACCTCTTGTGACTGATAGCACCACACCATCGAGGTCTCGCTATTCAGGTCGGGACTTATCAATACAAGAACCTGTTGAACTGACCCTCCCGCCCATTGATACCTCCGGACCCTCTCCAGAGGTAGCACTCTTAAAGAGAAAAGTGTCTCAAATTGCCGGTTCATCAGTGGATGAGAAATCAAAAAGAGGACGAGCAGAGCATGAAAATGAGCACCAGCACAATCCGTCGATTAACGCTTTAGAACAACTGAAGGTCCTTTGCCGGAAAAGAAACATCATCATCAAACCCACGTTAGATAAACTGATTCATTCCTGCCCGAATGAGTCGAAGATGCAACTGTTCTCTAAGCTAGGTATTTATTTTAGTCATTTGAACGATGCTGTTAAGAATACAGGTACGATTACCAGCATGCTATTGTGCGGAGAAGGGACCCAAAAAACGAAGCGAAAAATTAACCAGTTTTTGAGTACTGACGACTGTGATATCAAAGCAATTGCACTTTCTCCAGTTGTTAAATCCATTTCTTCTATCTGTCATGCTTATGGTTTTCCCAAAGCCGGGGACGTGGATGCTCTGCTGAAGCTACCGAACCTCCAGAAGAATGGCAAGCTTGACCGGAAACGACTGAGTTTTGTTTCTTCTACCAATCATGGTAAAGGCGTTCCCAAAATTGTGGAAGAACTGCTGAAAAGACAGGGTTTACGCATCAAATAAGTACTAATAATTACTCAAGTTTCCCATTGTCCCAGCCGGTTAAGGATGGAGAAGTTTTTTCTGTTTACTTCCTATTGAGCTTGTCCGACCAGTCGGGAAGCCGGGTTTACACCCTACTGTGAGATCACAACGCCTTTTACCTTGATCTTGAACTTTTGGTTGAAGAGGTTGTCTATAACCTTTTATAACTAATTTAGGTGTTTATATTATGTATGATGCTTCTGTATCTCATCTATCAAGTCAGAGATTTGCTGAAGGTGCAACAACAGAATGTGCTGGTTGTAAGGGAGATCCTGTTGCAGAAAGTCCGGGCGAGGCAGGTGTTCAAGAGGTCGTGTCAGCTTTTGGCAGGCTTGTTACAAAACAACTTGAGCCAGTTAAAGACTCAATTAATCAGGTGAATCCTAAAAAAGTGAGTACGCTGGAAATTCTCGCCAGTGTTGCCAGTGATCGCAAACCAAAAAAAACAAATTTTGAACGAATTGTTTATGTGATTGAATCTGTGCCCAAAGAGAAGAGAGAGGCGGTATCGGCTTCATTAACCAGGTTGTTTAAAGCGAATAGAGTGGCAGGGGCTGAAGACATTAAAGAGCAGATAAGCCGTCTTTTCCAGTCTCATGGTGATTTTGAAGTACCTAATGAAATTAAGGGATTACAAAAGCAACAAGAGCTATTAGCGCAACAGTGGACAAAAGAAAGATCTGAATTTTTGGATAAATTAGAAAAACATGTCGATGAATTAGAGCCTGAATGGTTTGAGGATAGAACCGTTGTTAAGCGGGAGGGGGGAGCGTACAATGTCTCGATAGGCTACGGAGGCAAGAGGGAGTCAACGGATCTATTTTTGCATATTCCAGAGGGGGCAATAGACGGGGTTACCTGTAGAAAAAATGCAGTTACATTTAAAGCAGGCATTATGCATGGCACTACCATGCAAAAGGAAGTCGACTTACTTATCCGTTCGCTTCGCAGAAAAGAACTTTCACATGCTGAGTGTGCCAGATTAGCGGATTACTCTACAACCAGGATGAGTATTTCCCTGAGGAGTGAACATCTATTTTCCGTGTATCTTTTACCTGAAGATAAAGGAGTTAAGATGGAAATTCTGCTACCGGGAGAAAACAGATTGGACTTGCCGTCCAGTGGTGATTTTAATACGAAAGTTCAGGCAAATATTGAGGATCAGAGAGTCTTCAGTGCTTTAAGCTATTGTCTTGGTAAAGGCGTTGAATTCTGTTTTGATCCAATGATAAACATGGATAATTTTCTGAAATATGAACTGATAACATTCAAGGGTGAAAAACAGGTATTCCTGGATGTGATGAGCCTGTTCATGAAAGCCAGATCTCCAAAAAATATTTCCGCTACCTCATTGATAGCTCATTGATATCTCATTTTTAATAATTAAATCTGTGAAATTGAAAAAGCAGGCCATACTGGGTAATCGGTTATACAATGAGGTCGTATAAAATGCCACCGGTGACCAGTCAGCCTGCTGTAAAAGTGCCTCAATCTTGCCGGAGTAAACAGCAGAAACTCCGCGCTGCCGGAGCGTTAGCCTCCTCAGCCAAGGTGCTTTCAGGTCGTTCAGGAAAACCCATTAGCATCAGGACAGTGGCATCATCGCCTAAACGATGCGCCATGAATCCAGAGCAGGCAAAGTTCAGAGAAATAGCAACGAATACAGTAGATATATTGAACGATCAAGCGATCAGATTACATGGCAAAACAATAGATCTTAAAGCAATCATTGACCGGTGTATTGACAATACCCGGTTCTATGCTCCCAACGACGCCATTACCCTTCAGCCCCGCGCAGGTTTCTTCTTTCCCGATACTGATATCCAGGTTATCAGGGAAACCTCTCTGGCAGCGTGTCACCGGCTTGTCAGGGAGGAAGGCAAAGACCACGTGGCTTGCCTGAATTTTGCCTCTGCTGTTCAGCCCGGGGGGATGTTCCGGGAAGGGACCAACACCCAGGAAGATAGCCTGGCAAGAGCCTCTGCACTGTTTGCTTCTCTGGACAGTGACACAGGAAAGCAGATGTATGCTTATAACAACCAATATCAATACACCAATCGAGGACTTTATTCTGATACGATCTTGTATTCACCGGATGTTCCAGTCTTTAAAGATGACAACGGCAATCCGGAAGAACCTTACCTGATCTCGTTTATCACCGCTGCGGCAGTGGACCTGCCTTATTGCAAAGGAATCAAGCAAAAGACTCTCCAGCAGACAATGTATAACCGTGCCAGAAAGATCCTGGCCGTCGCTGCCAATAATGGTGTGAAACATTTGATTCTTGGAGCCTGGGGCTGTGGGATCTTTGGCCATGATGCAGCTGATATTGCGCGGTTGTTCGCGTCTCTTTTGGCTGAGGATGACTTTAAAGAGCGGTTTGTCTCTGTGTCGTTTCCGATTACTGATCCGCAAATGCTGCGGGTGTTTAAAGGCCATCTGTCGTGAACAGGGTATAGAAGTCCTGGTGTTCCGGAAGTGTTGGTGATTTTGTCAATGATCATACCTCTGTTCCTATCTGGCCTCGCATTTCGTGGAACCCGGTTTTATCCGTTTTCTTCTGCATACAAATCCTCTGAATCTTTGTCTTTTACTCGTGTGACGGGGATAAAAAGCAAATTTTGATGGTCTGAGGAAGCAAACAGGATCAGAGGTTTCAGAGCTATGAATATTGCCGGTGCAAGCCAGACGACAACAATTGACTATTTGTCGTTAAAGGGTAATCGAAAATCATTAACATCTGCAGAAGATGGGTCAGAAAAAGCTGCTGCTGTAAAGTTTCTTTCAAAGCTTGAATGCCTGTCATGTCAGGATGTATATGAAAAACCACTGTCTACTCGTTGCTGTGATAAAGTTTTATGCGCAGATTGCTACCTGTCACTTCCTGATCCCAAAAAATGTCCAATCCACAGGTTAGAGTTTAAGGGCTCAATTCAAGATGACTTAAAATGTCAAGATCGTATAATTAATAATCAAATAGAGGAAAGTGTAGGCCTTTTTAACGATGTTCCATCTACCGTCACAAGTATCGATAAGCGTAGAGGTAAGGCGCAGAATGACGCGATACAACTGATTAATTCCAGTGCCTCGCCAAGTACGGATAGAACCTGCCAGCCAGTCAGGCAAAATGAAATGGTGGAGAATACTGGAGGCTATGACAATGTAAATTCTTTGCCATCTTCAGAATCGGGTCATATTTCCTCTTCCTTTGGCAATAGAGCCTTCAACTTTCAAGCTTCAGGCCCTTACTCTGTGAACTCTTTTCCTGACATTGGTATGAGCATCCGATCAGCCGGTAATCTTCTCCATGTAGTAGCCGGAGATGGTATCAATCTTAATGGAAGACAGATTCGAGGTTCAAATCTTGTTATTCATAATGGTGAGGTTGTGTCTGGTCACAATGTAACGGTTACAACTCCGGGCCGTCAAAGAGCCCCTGTCAGCGAATATGAGTTTAGAGAAGATAATGTTGATTTTATTGATATACATACCAATCAGGGAGATATCCTTATCAAAGGACAATGCCCCGTAAACCAGCATCAGGTGTCAGTTATATCATCCAGAGCACCAAATCTCAGAAATAATAATCTGAGCCTCCATTGTAATGAAAATGTTCAGCTGAGAATCCCGGAGTCATTTGTTGGCGGAATGCAATTACATACTAATATGGGAGATATTGTTACCCATCGTAGCTACAGAATTAAATCCGGAGGAAGGCTTCATACCAATATGGGAGATATAAATGTTAAAGTTGATAGTTTGCTTGTCAATGCATGTGGAAGAACTAATTTGGGGGATAGTGTTGTAAATGTACAGAATCAATATGTTCATTGGGGGCGTCAGGTGTTAAATTGTGAAAGTAATGCGGGTGATGTTTATATATGTGATCAGGGTTAACCGAATATTTTTCTAAAACGCCCAAATTACCCCAAGTGTTTCATAAACGTTGTCACTGTTGTGCTGGCTATTACTTATTTTTCTTCATCAATACTTTTTTCCTTTAGCCATTTTTTCCAGAAATCCTTATCCCCTCTATCTGCAAATCGACTGTTCTTTGACCATTCTTTATGTTGGGACAGGAATTCGTTTATCATCTCATCCACTTTTTTAGTATCTTCATCACTGCTTGCTTCTGATTTTAAATTCATCATAAGAGTACTGTTTGGTAGTGGGTATTCAAAATGACCATTAGTGTATAGCTCTTTGATCTGAGTTATCAGGCGAATAACTGTCGATAACTGTTTACTATTTGTTGCACCCTCTTTAATCTTTTTTAACTGGTTTTCTAATGGTCTGATGACCCTTTTGACTTTAATTCCTGCATCAAATTGTAAACCTGCTATTGAATAGATCAGGCTTTTATCGGTGTTGCGGGTAATTAATTCATCAATGTCGTCGATGTTTTCCAAAATATCTTCAAGTCTGTCAGCAATGTTCATTTTCAGTGTTTCAAGAAGGTCAGATAACTGATCCAGTCGATCTTTATCAGGGGTCAATTCTTCAGGATTGATAGCTTTCAGTTTTTTAATTTGATCCTTTGCAAATCCAGTGTAGGATAAAAAATTTGTGTAAAATGTATCTTTATTTTCTCTTAATTCTGAAAAAAAGCCATCACTTCCCTCATATAAAATCAACTCGTCACTAATATGCAGTAAATCCAGAGCGGCAGGGTTATAGTTCAAGCACTGCCAAATAAATACAGGCAAAGAGCATATTATGATATCGATATCTTTTTCTGTATTTTTTTCAAACCTGTGGCACGTACCGCGAAATTCTGGCAGATATTTTTTTGATAATCTTTTTGTATCCAGGCTAAAGTCGTGAAATCGTTTAACCGGCTTGGTGTTTTTTGTAATTATATATAAATCAATATCGGAATAAGCGGTTGTAGTACAGTGCATACTGCTTCCATTAAAAGCAATTACTACAACATCATGGATGTTGATCGAATAAAATTTTAAAAGACTGAAAATTTCAGGGTTTTGTCCACGTAATAGCGATCTCATTACTACTGAATAAGACGAGTAGTTATTTTTTAATTTGATAGTGCTGATTTCTCTTTGAATTAAACGGGTGCATCGTCGTATATGATCAAGGGAGATGTCAGTATCTTTTGGCTCAGAATCCATTAATTCAATACACATTCTTTTGGCCATTTCAAGTGTATTGGTATATTCCAAAGAGGTGGAGCTGTCAGGAATTTCTTTGTCTTTTTCAAAAAACGAAACTGATTTACAGCTAAATGCAGGTAGTAGATGCTTTTCTTTTATATGCTGTTTTAATTCGTCCTTCGATGGGAAAAGGTTATTACAAAAGCATTGAACTCCTGAAGGTGTCATATACATGATCCTCAATATAATTACATCATTTCAAGATTACAGAATATGCGTCGCATGTATTTATAGTCCAATTATCACAAAATTTACTGAGAATTTACCATGAATACATTAGCAATTAATGCATTGCGCCCAGAGTTTGATAGTTATCAGCGTAACGAAACTCAAAGTAACGCTGTTAAACTATGGAATCGGATATGTCGGGCTTATTCGCCCAGGTATCAACACATTAAAACGGTTCTTACGGACAATTTGGTTGAATACTTTAACCAACATTTAACAGCTGATCACCTGTCGATCAATCGTCTTGTTTTTCCTGTATCAGATGACGCACTTAAAACCTTTTTGTCACACTATGATGCCATTGAACAACGTCGGTCCGGTTGCTCCGATTATCTATCCCGGCACAATTTACCTGAATCTGATTATGAAGAGGCTATTAGACAGCTGTACGATGGTGAAGAACAACCGACAGAGGTGAAAATTTTATTCGGTATCCAGGGAATGGGTAATGGTCATTTGACACGCTCTCGTCTTCTTGCCAAAGCATTGGCCGATCGTGGAGCCAAAGTTCAATATCTTGTTTCAGGTCGTCAGAAGAATAAACTTAATGATATGGAGGTGTTTGGTGATTATTTGCACCGCAATGGATTTACTGTTATATCGGAAAATGGCCGTTTGAAATTTTTTCAGACATTCATACATTTAATGCATGACAGCTTTGGATTTATACGTGATGTCTGGACGTTAAATGTGAAGGACTATGACCTTATTATCTCTGACTTTGAACCGGTCACGGCCTGGGCTGGGTATTTAGCTAACAAGGCAGTTGTTGGCTTTGGTCATCAGTATTCGTTTGATTTCGATGTCCCCATATTGCGGAGATTTTCCATTTCAAGGTTGGCGGTGAAACTCTTTGCTCCAGCCACAGAAACTATCGGGCTTCATTGGGTTAATTTTAACAATCAGTCCATCTTGCCTCCGATCATCGACACAACAATGCAACCATGCCCGGATAAAAATCATCTTGTTGTCTATTTGCCCTTTGAAAATCAGGATAATGTTGCTCATTTATTGAATAAATTTTCGGGATATCGTTTTAAAATTTATGGTCCCAGGGCACCGGAGGTTGTTGGTAATGCGGAGTTTTTTCAAATGAGCGTAAAAGGCTTTAAAGAAAGTCTACAGTCATCCAGAGGGGTGATTTGCAATTGTGGATTTACGCTTATCGCTGAATGCATGCACATTGGATTACCTATTCTGACTAAACCACTCAAGGGACAAATAGAACAATTATCCAATGCCTATACACTTGAAAATCGACAGCTGGCTGAAGTGTTCTATTGCCTGACTTATGAAAATCTGAAGAACTTTATAGAAACCGCCCAGCGTAAAGAGGCTAATCCATATCCCAATGTAGCGGATGCATTGGCCGGCTGGGTTGTCTCTGGTCGTAGAGAGACGGTTGCTGAATTATCTGAAAAGCTCTGGCAGAGTCAGCAAGCGAGGTGAACATATAAGTAGCCAGAAATATTCGATTCCATATGGCCAGCTACTTAGGGGTTATCGAAAAACGCAACCTAAATATTTCCCTGATAAAAATCCTTCTGAGCGGTAGAGACTTTTTCCAGGTAACGCCTGCTTTCTCCTCGAGGGTGTTTCTGTGTCAGCGCCCAATATACCTGGTTTGGCTTCAGGCCATTGATTTTCTGTATGGCGCGGTCACGGCTGTTGCGGTCAAAGGTGGCGAACACGTTACCAGCGCCGCCATTATAGGCGGAGATGATCGTATATTTCCGTGACAGTGGATCACGGATCTGCTTCAGGTAATGATTTTCCAGCAGCGACAGATACGCTGTTCCGGTATCAATATTGTTATTGGGCTGGAAGAGCCAGTTTTTGCTGGGCTGGCCGGGCAGTTTTTTAACCTTGTCAAACACATCCCGACCTGCCGTTTTGGGTATGATCTGCATCAGGCCATAGGCATTTGACGAGCTGACGGCATAGGGGTTGAAGCTGCTTTCCGTGCGATCCAGGGTTTCCACATGAACCTTACCGGAGTCAAAATCAACAAATACCCGGGTTCGGTAGTGGTTGGTGTATTTCACATACTCTTTACTGCTGGCCTTTTTCTCATCCCCCCCAGGCCACCCTGGCTTCCTTGATTAAGATGCGAACCAGTGCCTCAAAAGCAATGACGTCCTTTTCCCGGTCCATGGCAATGGCATTACCGGCAGGGCCAAGCTCCTTCAGTGCCGCGTTGGTAACGTAATTGGCGGCATGGCTATTGGCCTGCCCGGAAGAGCAACCGGTGATCAGAGGTGAAGATAACGCAGTCAATAAGATGAGGTGGTGAAGACGGGGCATTATGGCATCCATGTCGTTTATCGGTTCTGTGATTGCTTTTCTGGATTTTGTAGCCGTCCGGGTCCTCTGCAAACGTTATTGCCGAATCGAATACACTAAAGCAGAAGTATTAATTTTGAGCTGGGGTTTTATCGCAAGGCATTTATAAGATATTGAAATGTTACAATGAAGTGATATAAATCAATAGATTATTATATTTGTGGCACCGGTCGGGCATGGTTTGTCTGGAAGGCACCAGTGGCACCACCTTGGCGGCCCCACCTTGGCGGCCCCACCTGGTACATGATTCCAATGAATTTGATGGGTTGTCGTGCCTCTGCACTTCGTTCGTCCTGAGGCTGCCGAAGGACGGAAGCTCCGGACTCTGATAGATCGTGGCAAGCACCCTTCGACTCCGCTCAGGGTGAACGGAGATTGTACTCGCCAAATTCATTGAAACTATGCATTAGGCGGCCCCACCCATATTCACTCAGACACTATGCGCTATGGATTGGGAATTTCGCGGGTTTTATTCACCACCACCACCACCACCACCACCACCACAGCCACCATCACCGCCACCGCTGTCGCATCCGCCATGTCCACTGCTGTCGCATCCGCCATGTCTACTGCTGTCGCATCCGCCATGTCTACTGCTGTCGCATCCACCATGTCCACCATCGTAGTATCCACCGCAATAATCGCTACTCAGCTGATGTGTGGCAAGTGCATGTGCTCTGCCCGAATAATTAAGATGGAATCTCAAGCCAAGGCCGGAAGTCAACTTATTCACATTCACAGTCATGTGCGGCTGATGAGTGATGACCACTCTGGAGTTAAGGGGGCGTGGATTTCGGTCACGATTGTCAGCGATATTAGTGTCGTCCCCTGGATTGTCATCGCGACAACAGGCAATGCATGCAGCGGCGATCGGGGTGGCTGAGGTGAGCCCGATTGTCGCACCCAGCCCGAAGCCGGTACCAAATGCCTCGATCGTTTTAGCACCAGCAAACAACGCAGTGATCCCACCGGCCGCACCACCTGCCAATGCACAAACACCGGCAGTAATCGGACAACAGGATTTGCACTCAGGGGGAAATAAATAGCGATCTATAAAAGTGCGATCTATAAAAGTGGATAGTGGCCCCATAGTGTTTTCCTCCATCAGAATTTTATTGTTATAAATTTGCACCTCACTATTTGACCTCCTTTTTTCTAAAAAGTTTCAAAAACTGCCGTCCTCGCTACGGGCGGGCACTATTCTCGACCAGCCTCTTAGCCGTTAAGCCCTTCAGACGCGGCTTTGGCTTGAATCAGCTCGATTTTGTAACCATCCGGATCTTCCACAAACGCTATTTCAGTGGTCCCCCCAAGCACCGGGCCTGGTTCCCGCGTAATTTTGCCGCCGGCCTTACGGATGGCATCACAGGTGGCATAAATATCATCAGCGCCCAGGGCAACATGGCCAAAGGCGTTGCCCAGATCGTACTGATCAGTGCCCCAGTTGTAGGTGAGTTCAATCACTGCCTGCTCAGACTCATCGGCATAGCCAACAAAAGCGAGGGTGTACTGGTACTGTTCGTTGTCGTGTTTTCTCAGCAGTTTCATGCCGAGAATTTCCGTATAAAACTCGATGGATCGATCCAGGTTACCAACACGCAGCATGGTGTGAAGAAATCGCATTTCAGGCTCCTTCAGGTTGCAGATATTAAAAAAGTAGTGATCAGGGATGTTTGGGGCGTTCTGACAGTTTGGTGGTTGGTTTCTTTTTCAGTGGCTTGCCGTCAATGGCAGCCTCTTTGATCTCAATGGTATAGGCCGTGCCTTTTTCTTCCTGCAGCAGCTTTACCAGAAAGTAGTCATGGTTTTTGGCAAACCAGATCCAGGTGGCCCGTTCATCACTGTCTCTGTGTATTTTGACTCTGACGGTTTTCAGGTTGCCAAGGTCCGTTTTTAATATCTCTTCACCTTCGATGGTGAATTGGCGTTGATAGACTTCATCGTCATCGGCAACGTCATAGCTTAGTGGTTGGCCATGGGCAGCCGCCAGATCCATACGCAGTTTCAGCTGGTAACTCAGGTTGTCCAGGGTTTCCGGTTTCAGGTCCATCGACCACTGCCGGTCCCCCTGTTGCCAGTTGACCTTATTGCTGGACCAGTCAAAGGTGGCATATTCCGTTGGTTTGTTGCCCAGCCCCGTTCTTTGTTGCACGTATTGGCTGGCGATCAGTTTTACACCTTGACTGGCAAAATGGCTGGTCTCTTTCATCCCGAAAAATGCCGCATCGGCACTGAACTCAAGGGTCCAGGTGCCATCAGCATTTTGTCTCAGGGATCTTTCGCCGGAGCCACCAAAGGGCATCCCCTTGATGGATGCTTTATAGGTTGCGGAGTATGGCTTGAGCGTGAAAGCGCTATCCGGTTTTTTCGTCTGGGAGGCAGCAAAGCCGGTATTGCCCGCCAGCACCAGGGTCAGGGCAAGTGCCGCTCTCAGAGTGCCCGGGCCATAGTTGCCGGGATGGGTTGTTATGGAATCTTTCATGCTCACTGTGTGGCGATGAAAAAGCGTATGAATCGGATTGATCATGCCAGTTCCAGGGCGTTTTCCTGCAGTTGATAGCCCAGTGGGTCAACAGGGTGGTCATCCAATAGCACGTTGTCACCCTTCAGTTGCAGCCTGCCGGAGGTGATCAGATGTACGGCCAGGGGGTAAATCTGGTGCTCCATGGCCTGGACACGTTGTTTCAGACCCTCTTCATTATCGCCGGGCCCGACACTCATTGAAGCCTGAATGATATGGGCACCGCTGTCCAGTTCTGGTGTGACAAAGTGAACAGTACAGCCATGGCGGTTTTTTTTATCCGCAAGTACCCGGCGATAGGTGCCAAGACCTTTGTATTCCGGGAGCAGGGATGGGTGAACATTGATCAATCTGCCAGCGAATTTTTCCACAAACTCGGGGCTTAGAATTTTCATATATCCGGCCAGTACCACCAGGTCCGGCTCAAAGCGGTTAACCTCTTCGACGAGTCTCTGGTCAAAGGCACCCCGGGAGGAAAAGATTTTGTAGTCCAGGCCAAGGGCAGCCACTTTGTGCTGTCTGGCCCTTTCCAGCCCGTAAGCCTCTGGTACGTTGCTGACGACCCCGACAATTTGATAACTGTAGTGATGTTCTTGATCCAGAAGTGCCTGAAGGTTACTGCCGTTGCCTGATAACAGAACGACAACTCGCTTTTTCTCGCTCACTGCTGTTTCCTGAATGCTTTCAATGGTTTTGTGATTGGAATCCGGTTGGCCAGAGTGACATGGCACCCGGGCCAGATATTGGTCAGGACGGTTAGTGAAATACCACAGGATCGCCATCGCTGTCTGCGGATTCAATATGGCCGATAATGACGCTTTCTTCTCCCAGCGCTTCCAGACGCCTGATTGCCTGCTCACGATGGTTTTGTGGGATGCAGAGCACCATACCGATACCACAGTTGAAGGTACGGTACAGTTCAAAGGTCTCAATATTGCCTTTTTCCTGCAGGAAACGGAAGACGGCCGGGATTTCCCAACTCTGTGTGTTGATCACCGCACGACAGCCTTTGGGAATAACCCTTGGCAGATTCTCTGGCAAGCCGCCCCCGGTGATGTGGGCCATGGCGTGGATCGGCAGTTCCTTTTGCAGCTGCAGCAGTGATTTGACGTAAATGCGGGTTGGTGCCATCAGGTGTTCTGCCAGAGGCTTGCCTGCCAGCGGGGCGCTGAGGTCTGAACCGGCTACTTCCAGAACCTTGCGGATCAGTGAGTAACCGTTGGAGTGTGGTCCGCTGGATTTCAAACCGATTAACACGTCACCGGGGGAGACGTTGCTGCCATCAATGATTTCAGACTTTTCAACCACGCCGACACAGAAACCCGCCAGATCGTAATCGTCACCCTGGTACATCCCGGGCATCTCCGCCGTTTCACCCCCGATCAGGGCGCAGCCAGACTGTTCACAGCCTTTGCCAATCCCGGTGACCACGCGTTCAGCCACATCGACATTTAATTGGCCGGTGGCGTAATAGTCCAGAAAGAACAGCGGTTCGGCACCACAAACCAGCAGGTCGTTGACGCACATGGCCACCAGATCGATGCCAATATGGTCATGCATCCCCAGGTCCATGGCCAGCTTCAGTTTGGTACCCACGCCATCGGTGCCGGAAACCAGAACCGGTTCTTTATACCCGGCTGGCAGTTGGCACAGCGCTCCAAAACCGCCCAGGCCACCCATTACCTCAGGGCGGGAGGTGGCCTTTGCTACCTGTTTAATGCGCTCAACCAGAGCGTTGCCAGCGTCGATATCGACACCTGCATCCTTGTAACTCAGGGAGGTTCTGGAATCCGATTTGTTCATTGATATCAATCCGCTTGTTGCCAGAGCTTGTTACCACCGGCGGTGCCGACAGTGTTTTAATCCGGACTGTTCACTGACCGGGGGCGGTGTTCAGTCCAACACGGTTTGGGTGGATGAAGGCGGCTATTCTAGGAGGCTGCGGTATTTATCGCAATGCTGTTACCGCATTGTCGCTGATGTCTGGTGGTAATTTTTGGTAATTTGGATCTGATTTCAGGGTTAGAAGTGATTACCATAGTGCATTTTCAATGCCCGCAGTTGTCCAGACGTTGGCAAATGCAGTATTTTTTGCCGGATTTATGGCAGAATGATGTTCATTTGATTTTTATGTACAGGATTTTATTGATGCCTGTGGCTAAGCGATGCAACGCTCTCCTGCAAAACCTGATCAGTCCGCTGACCTTCTTGTCTGCCCCTGAAGCCCGTTCAGCCGTTAAGGCGGCCACTCTGGTGGTGGGTCTTCTGGTATTTTCCATATTGCCTGAAAATACCCATGCAGCCTTGGTCAAAGGGTTATACAGTCAGGAAGTGCCAGTGTCCGGACAAAGTTATCAGGAGCGGGCGGATGCCATGTCCCAGGCTCTGGCGGAGGTGCTGGTGAAAGTGGCTGGACAGCGTGAGGTACTGGCCAACAGTGTGGTAAAAAGTGCACTGGCCAAGCCGGAAGCCTATATTCGCAAGTTTGGTTTCCGCAGCTCTTCTGCTGATCAGGCGTCCTCCCTCAACCGTCAGCAGTATTTGCAGGCGGTATTTGATGACCAGGCAATTAACCGCCTGCTGCGCAGTGCCGGTGTTGCCATCTGGGGACAGAGCAGACCATCGACACTGGTGTGGCTGGCGATGGAGAGCGGTGGGCAGCGCTCAATCGTCAATGCTTCAGGGACACTACCCGCGGTGTTTGCCGAGAGCTTTCAGGGGCGGGGCTTGCCGGTACTCTTTCCTTTGATGGACTTTGAAGATGCCGGGGCGATTTCAACTGTTGATGTATGGGGCGGCTTTACCCACAAATTGCAGGACGCTTCCCGGCGTTATGGTTCTGAATCGATTCTGACCGGGCGTTTGTCCCGTGCTCTGTCACCGGACGCTCTGGCGCAAAACGAACGCTACAATGGTCGGTTGACGCTGATATTCCGGGGAATGAGTCAGTCTGTGGCGGTTAATGGCCTGGATGCTGTTGCGTTGACACAGCTGGCCGCTGATCTGGTAGGCACAACCTTGTCCCGTCACTATGCCATTAATGTCTCCGATGCCAGTGGCAAGACTCTGCTGGTGGTTGAGAATGTTGCCAGTCTGGACGATTATGCCGCCCTGAATAAATACCTTGAGCGGATAACCGCCATTCGTGATGTGTCTGTTCATCGGGTGGCAGGTTCAACGATTGAGTTGGAGCTGGTTATTGATGGCTCTGAAAGCCAGTTGGCCGATGCCCTGGCCCTGGGTCGAAACCTCCGGCCGGTTGCACCGGGTTCTGACTCTTCGGCAACTATGCGCTACAGTTGGTCCTACTGACAGGCTCCTGACTGTTTGCCGTCAGAGTTACGCTATGCGGTGGTCCATGTGATTAGTAGTGATAGTTCTTGCACAACCGGCTGGAGTTATTTGCGGTATCAAAGCAATACCGGGGATGCACAGGTTGTAGCTCCTGTAGCCAGAAATACTAAACCATTATCGTGTTTTAGCCGGTCACTTTGGTCTCTGGAAAATACCCCGACCTGCCCTGGCTTGAGCAATCGTTTTTCAGAGATTGGTGAACCGGTCAGAAGGTCGGTTTCCTTACCCGATTTGACCATTTGCCCCTGTGAAAATAATGAACCTTCCAAGTGTGGCAAAAAGAGGATGCCAGCGCTTTTGTCGCAGGGGGAGGCAAAGCAGTGGGGCAGGGAGTCTGAGTTAAATAGTGATGGAGGTCATGCTGCCGAATGTTTACTCACCGCTATCGAAAATAATGATAGTGAAGTGGTCCAATCCCTAATCCACGAGCCTCTTCTTGATTTTAATATGGAGGTAATCAGTAAAACTTCGCGTCGTTGGTGTACTCCTTTAATGCTGGCGATTGAAAGAAATTTTCTGGAGCTTGCCAGGATTATACTCAAGGTTGAGACGGTTGAGATTAACAGGGTTTTGGGTTCGAATGCTTTGCATGTGGCGGCACAAGAGGGTAATGCCGATGCTGTAGATCTGCTAGTGCGTTCAGGGGCAGACGTTAATGCCCGGGATGTGAATGGCTGGACAAGCCTGATGAAAGCCTGCAAGACAAAAAATGAGGATATTGTCAGATTGTTGCTTGATTATCAGGCAGATGTGACATTGGTTAATCTGTTCGAATTATCGGCCCTCAATATACTGGTTAATGATGATGGTGCTGAGAGACCCGATCTACTGGTGTTGCTGATTGAACATGGGGCTCCTGTTGATCAATGCGACATGAATGCCTGGTTTCCGCTGATAATAGCCATCAAGAATGGGTGCTTGCAGTATATTCGAGTTTTGCTGGGTGAAGGCTGGGAAAAAGCGACCTGTCAAAACGAAGGGCTGGTTTTTTTGTTTGCAGCTGTGTATGGGAATGAGTCCGTACTCAGGTATTTGTACGACAAAATGCCGAAGAACTTTTTGTCGTTTAAGGATGTCGATAAGTATTGCTCATTGCGAGGCATTGATGTTTCTCACTACAAGACGGTATTAACATTATTAAAAGAAAGGTATGGGGATCTTTTATCGCCTGAACTACCAGAAACTTTTTTTTCTCTGAAAAGCCAGTGTCGTCGAGTCATTCAACGACAGATGTTAGATAGAGGTTTTGATCAGCTTCCCCTGTCGGCAAATTTGAAAAACTATTGTGCTCAGACTCAATTACCCATCCTTGTGGATAACGAGGAAGAACTCCGGGCCTTTTATAGATCTGAATATGAAACTGAAGATCGTGAAGATTGGTTCCTGACATGGGGCAGTCCATCTCCGGTTGATTCTGTGGATTGGTTTCATGAAGAATCCTGGGGTATATAACTATCGCCTTTGAAGTTACTACTTGCTTATAGGCCTGCCCAAGGCCGAGATAATTATGGTACTCTTGCACCACCTGCATAGAAACGACAAGGCCAGCAATCTTTGCCATGCCGGAGCAGCCGAAGAGAAAGACTGATACACTTTTGTTGTCCTGTTGTTGTCATACTCTTTCTCTGTTAACAAACAGCCCATATAAGTAGTTGGCCAAATGGAATCGTATATTTCTGGCTAAGTGGGCAGTTACTATGCAAGGCACAACGTAGGGAGCATAGCCGTAGCTATGT